>NZ_JBHMIM010000076.1:0-25001 GCF_048060115.1 Micromonospora sp. LOL_023 | reverse complement strand
GTCCCATCAGCGACTGGCCACATCCAAACCCCGGACCGTCAACCCCCGAAGGACTTACGAACTGAAGCACTTAGTGATCACTCTCGAGTCATGGCATGCTTACTCGCCTGGAGAAGCTGCCGTGCGACTTGAGAGTGTCCGGAGGTTGGCGGGTGACGACGACGGCCCAACCAGACGGCGGGTCGGCAACCGGCCCGACCGTGCTGCGGATGCTCCTCGGTGCCCAACTGCGGCGGCTGCGCGAAGGCCGGGGCGTGAGTCGGGAAGCCGCAGGCTGGCACATCCGAGCCTCCGAGTCGAAGATCAGCCGGATGGAGCTCGGCCGCGTCGGCTTCAAGGAGCGGGACGTGACCGACCTGCTCACCCTCTACGGCGTGACCGACTCACGGGAGCGAACCGCGCTGCTGGGCCTGGCCCGCGAGGCCAACACCCCCGGCTGGTGGCACCGCTACGGCGACATCCTGCCGAGCTGGTTCCAGTCCTACCTCGGCCTGGAAGCCGCCGCCAAGATGATCCGCAGCTACGAGGTCCAGTTCGTACCCGGGCTGCTGCAGACCCCCGACTACGCCCGCGCCGTCGTCCTGCTCGGGCACAGCCATGCTCCCGCCGACGAGGTCGAGCGTCGCGTCGAGTTGCGGATGGAGCGCCAGGAACTGCTCCGCCGGCCGCAGGCACCGAACCTCTGGGCGGTCATCGACGAGGCGGTGCTGCGCCGGCCGATCGGCGGCGTCGAGGTCATGCGGGGCCAACTCGACGGGCTGATCGAAGCGACCAAGCTGCCCAACGTACGCCTGCAGATCGTCCCGTTCGACGCCGGCGGGCACGCCGCCGCCGGCGGCGCCTTCACCATCCTGCGCTTCGCCGACCAGGAGCTGCCCGACATCATCTACATCGAGCAGTTGACCAGCGCGATCTATCTGGACAAGCGGGAGGACATCGACCACTACGCCGCCGCCATGGAGCGGCTCTGCGTAGAGGCCGAGCTCCCCGCCCGTACTCAAGATATCCTGCACCGGGTCAAGCGCGACCTGGACGGGTGATCCCGGCCAGCGGGGCGCTGAGTCGTCGGTGAACACCCAGACCGGGGTGCGGTGGAGTCGACGCGAACGCCACAGGAGCCGCGGCCGTCCGGCGAGACGACCGCGGCTGCCTGAGCCCGTACTGCGGGCTCGCACCGGTTGGCTGTTCGATGCAGGAGACAGGTCAGGTGCCGATGACGCCGCCGTCCACCTTGCGGATCACCACGGTCGCCGAGCGAGGGCGGCCGGCTGGGTCGAAGTCGGGCCAGTTGCTGACCGCGCGCGGGTTCTCCGGAGTCGGCGTACCCCAGAAGGTCGTCGACTCGCCGGGGTGCTGGACGTTGATGAACATGGTCCGCTGATCGGGCGTGGTGACCACCCCGGTGATCTCCGCGCCACGCGGACCGACCAGGAACCGGCGGATCTCACCCGTCGTCGGATCGGCGGCCAGCATGGCGTTGTTGCCGAGATTCTCGTGGCCACGGTCCGCCCGGTTCTGGGTGGAGTTGGAGATGTCGGTCTGGATCCACAGCCGGCCGTCACCGTCGAACCAGATGCCGTCCGGTGAGCCGAAGATGTTCGACTCGTCCAACCGCACCTGCGGGTCGTACGCCGGGTCCCCGGCCAGCACGAAGATGTCCCAGTCGAAGCTGGTGGCAGTGTTGTCGCCGCCGCGCTCGCGCCACCGGACGATGTGCCCGTACGGGTTCGGGGTGCGCGGGTTGACCTCGCCGGGCCGGCCGGAGCCATTGGTCAGCGTCAGGTAGACGTCGTTGTTCTTCGGGTTGACCGACACCCACTCCGGGCGGTCCAGCGGCGTCGCGCCGACCGCGTCCGCCGCCTGCCGGGTACGCAGCAGCACATCGGCCTGGTCACGCCAACCGTTGGCCCGGGTCAGTGGCCCTCTGCCAAAGGCCAGGGGCAACCAGCGGCCCCTGCCGTCGTCGTCGAAGCGGGCGACGTAGAGGGTGCCGTGGTCGAGCGGACTGCGGCCCAGTGCCCGGTACATCCGCCACGGTCGGTCACCGACGAACTTGTAGAGGTAGTCGCCATCCTGGTCGTCACCGGAGTAGACGACGACCCGGCCCCTGGACTCCCAGAAGGTGGCACCCTCGTGCTTGAACCGGCCGAGCGCGGTCCGCTTCACCGGGGTCGACCTCGGGTTCATCGGGTCGATCTCGACCAGCCATCCGAAGCGGTTCAACTCGTTGGGGTTGCCGGCCACGTCGAAGCGCGGGTCGGCCAGGTGCCAGCGGTAGCCGAAACCGGCCGCGTTGACCCCGTAGCGGGCCTGCTCCACCGTTGGGGTCCAGGCGGGGTCCTCCGTCCCGAAGTAGCCGTTCCAGTTCTCCTCACAGGCGACGTAGGTGCCCCACGGGGTGAACCCGTGCGAGCAGTTGTTCAACGTACCCATCGCGGGGTTGTTCGCCTGCAGCGCCGGGTGCCTGGCGGAGACCGGGCCGGAGAACGCCACCGGGGTGGTGCCGGTGACCCGTCGGTTGAACTTCGAGTCGACGTGGCGCCACTTGCCACCGGCCTGCTCGACCTCGATGACGGTTACACCGTGCCCGGCCAGCCCTTTGTCGACCTTCTCCATGGTCATCACCGCGTCGCCGTCGGTGTAGTGCATGGTGCGGTCGATGTACTCGTGGTTGAGCACCAGCAGGCCACGGCGGTTGCCCAGCGGTCCCTTGCCGAGCGGGAAGAAGTGCATCCCGTCGTGGTGGCTGCCGACCTGCTGCGCCTGCTCGGCGGCGGTGTTCGACGCGTCGGAGCGCCAGGCCGGGCCCTTGCGGTGCAGCGGGGTGCCCCAGGGGATCAGTACCTGGGCGGTGTAACCCGGCGGCACGGTGATCCGGTCCTCGGTGCTCGGTGCCACCGAGGTGAAGCCGATGAGTGGCTTCTTGCCGGGCCAGTGGCCGTGGCCGCCACCCTTGCCGCCAGCGGCGGCCGGGTCGGTGGTGCCGACGGCACCGGCCAGCCCGAGGAAGGCCGCGGCGGCGACCACGGTGCCACCGCGTACCACCTCGCGTCGGCCGGCCCGGGCCGCCATCACCTCGTGGAATGGCCGGTTTCCTGAGGTGTTCGAACTGATGTCGTCCGGGTCGGTGTGGATGTGGCTGTCATGGTCGATTGACATGTCGATCCTCGCTCGGTCGAAGCGGCCGGCCGGTCCACGGTGCATCCGCGCCCGGCATTGGGCCGTGCGGATTCGACGGACGGTGCTGGACAGCCGGTCACTGGCATCGGGACCGTATGCAGCGGACCGGGACCGCCGGCGAACGTGAAGGCGGCTGCTGAGCGGCGTGCAGATGAACGCTCGGTGTCCCGGACCGAGGGCTCGGCCGGCCGCCGTCACGATCAGGTAACGCGGCCTGAATGTTTAGCTGGTCCACCCCGGGCCGTCTGTGCTTCGAAACCCGCGTCTCCTAGATTTACTGGACTCACCCTCTGACCGGAGGAACACATACATGCGCCAGCACAGACGCATAGCTGCCTGGAAACTCATCACCGCGATCGTGGGAGCCGGTGCACTCAGTGTCACCGGTGGCACCATGGCCGTTGCCGCACCCGCGGCCGGTGACCCCTTCATCAGCGAAATTCACTATGACAACGCCGGCACCGACAGCGGTGAGGCGATCGAGATCGAGGCCCCGGTCGACTTCGACCTGACCGGCTGGCAGATCGTCCTCTACAACGGCGCCAACGGCGCGGTCTACGGCACCCGTACGCTCAGCGGAGCTGTCCCGGCCGCCGGGGTGACCGTCGCCGAGTACCCCACCGACGGCGTCCAGAACGGATCCCCGGACGGCATCGCACTGGTCGACCCCAACGGTGCCGTGGTCGAGTTTCTCAGCTACGAAGGTGCCCTCACCGCGGTCGGTGGCCCGGCGGACGGCCAGACCAGTATCGACATCGGCGTCGCCGAGACCGCCAACACACCAGCCGGGCACTCTCTGCAGAAGATCGCCGGTGCCTGGCAGGCCCCGGCCACCAACACGTTCGGCGTCCGCAACGGTGCCGGCGGTGTCGATCCGGATCCGGACCCCGACCCCGAGCTGGGTTGCGACGTCGCGGTGACGCACAGCATCGCCCAGGTGCAGGGCGGCGGCGACACCACGCCGCTGGCCGGCACCGCGGTGACCATCGAGGGCATCGTCACCGCCGACCACCGCGTCGGCGGCTACAACGGCGTCTACCTGCAGACACCGGGGACCGGCGGGGCCCGCGAGGTCGTTGCCGGCACCGCCAGCGACGGTATCTTCGTCTATCTGACCAGCAGCGCAGTCAACCACCCGGCGGTCACCATCGGCGACCGGATCCGGGTCAGCGGCACCGCCAGCGAGTACTTCGGACTCACCCAGGTCGCCATCGCGGGCAAGACCGGCGTGCAGATCTGCGACCAGGCCAACCCGCTGCCCGCTCCAGTGCCGGTGGCCCTGCCGCTGGACGCCGCCGCGCGCGAGTCGGTCGAGTCGATGCTGGTCGCCCCGGTCGGCGCCTACGCCGTCGCCGAGGTCTACAACACCAACCGGTACGGCGAGGTCGTGCTGACCGCCGGTGACGCCCCGGCGGCCATCCCGACCGACCTGGCCGCCCCGGGCAGCGCACAGGCCCAGCAGATCGCCGCCGCGAACCGGCTCAACCGGATCCTGGTCGACGACGGACGGACCACGAACCTGGCGACTGCCGGGCTCGCCCCGCCGTACGTCTCGCCGACCCAGCCGCTGCGTGTCGGCGACTCGGTGGAGGCGTTCGGCCCCAGCGTGCTGTCGTACGGCTTCGACGAGTGGCGCCTGCAGCCGACGCTGCCGGTCGACGCGCAGACCCCGGCCGTCGAGCGGACCACTTTCAAGGTGACCAACCCGCGTACCGCCGCCCCGGCCGCGGTCGGCGGCGACATCCGGGTGGCCAGCTTCAACGTGCTGAACTACTTCGTCCACTTCGGTGGCGACGCCCGGGGCGCGGTCGACGAGGCCGCTCTCGCCAAGCAGGAAGCGAAGATCGTCTCGGCGATCACCGCCCTGGACGCGCACGTGGTCGGCCTGCAGGAGATCGAGAACTCGGTGCGTTTCGCACCGGAGGACCCGGCCAAGGCGCTCATCCGGCTGGTCGCCGCGTTGAACGCCGCTGAGGGGGCCGGCACCTGGGACTACGTCCGTTCCCCGGCGGATCTGCCGGGCGCAGCTCAGCAGGACTTCATCAGCAACGCGATCATCTTCAAGCCGGGCGCGGTGACTCCGGCCGGTCCGTCGCGTTCGGTCGACGACGAGACGGTCTGGTTCAACGCCCGTGAGCCGATCGCCCAGTCGTTCACCGCCGGTGAGCTGACCTTCAGCGTGGTGGTCAACCACCTCAAGTCCAAGAGCTCCTCGGCCTCGGCGGTCGGCGACAACGCCGATGCTGGCGACGGCCAGGGTGCCTTCAACGGTGACCGGACCCGTCAGGCAGCCGCGTTGGTCGATTTCGTGACCGAGTTGACCGACGCCACCGGCAGCGATGACGTGCTGCTTCTCGGCGACTTCAACTCGTACACCCAGGAGGACCCGATGCAGGTCCTCTACAGCGCCGACTACGTCAACCTCAACGACACCGGCCGCAGCACCTACGTCTTCGGTGGCGAGTCGGGCTCGCTGGACCACGCGCTGGCCACGCCGTCGCTGGCGGCCCGGGTCACCGGCGCCGACGTCTGGCAGATCAACGCGGTCGAGTCGTACGCCTTCCAGTACGACGGGTTCCCGGCGTTCTTCGAGCCGGGCCCGTACCGGGCCAGTGACCACAACCCGATGGTGATCGGGCTGGCCACCGGCGCTGCCGCGCCGGTCGAGCTGCAACTACTGGGGATCAACGACTTCCACGGCCGACTCGAGTCGGTGGGTACGTCGAACGGGCAGCCGGTCGGCGGCGCGGCGCAGGTCGCCGGGCTGATCGACCAGTACCGGGCGACCAACCCCAACACCGTGTTCGTCTCCGCCGGTGACAACATCGGCGCGTCGACGTTCGTCTCGGCGATCGCCGACGACAATCCGACGCTGGATGCGCTCAACGCCGCCGGGCTGGACGTCTCGGCGGTCGGCAACCACGAGTTCGACAAGGGCATGACCGACCTCACCGACCGGGTCATCCCACGGTCGGACTTCCCGCAGTTGGGTGCCAACGTGTACCGGGGCGACGAGCGGGCGTTGCCGGCGTACCACGTGCAGGAGATCGGCGGGATCCGCGTCGGCTACATCGGCGTGGTGACCGAGCAGACCGCCGCGATGGTCAGCCCCGACGGTATCGCCGGGATCACCTTCCGGCCGGCCGCCGTCGAGGCCAACCTGGTCGCCGTCGAACTCAAGGACGGCGACGAGAGCAACGGCGAGGCCGACGTGGTGGTGCTGCTCACCCACGAGGGCGCCGCCACGCAGAACATCAACTCGCCCGAGGCGCTGATGAGCGACCCGGTGTTCGGCCCGTTCACCCGTACGGTGCCGGAGATCGACGTCATCTTCAGCGGCCACACCCACCAGCCCTACGCCTTCGAGGTGCCGGTGCCCGGCACCGACGAGACCCGCCCGATCGTGCAGGCCGAGGATTACGGCAAGAAGATCGGCCGGGTGGTGCTGCAGGTCGACGCCGCCTCCGGCGAGATCAGCGCCGACACCGTCGAGCTGATCGACGTGGTCGGTACGCCGGTCAACGAGGAGGTCGCGGTGATCGTCGCCGAGGCCAAGGTGCAGGCCGACATCCTCGGGCAGCAGCCGCTGGGCTCGATCACCGGGGACATCCGTCGGGCGTACACCGGCGGCAACGAGGACCGGGGCAAGGAGTCGGTGCTGGGCAACTTCATCGCCGACGTGCAACTGGCCGGCACCCGGGAGCCGGGGCGTGGTGGTGCGCAGATCGCCTTCATGAACCCGGGCGGCCTTCGCGCCGATCTGCTGTACGGCGAGGACGGTGTGATCACCTACTCGGAGGCGTTCTCAACCCAGCCGTTCGCCAATGACGTGGTGACCCGCAGCTACACCGGTGCGCAGCTCAAGGAGGTGCTGGAGCAGCAGTGGCAGCCGGCCGGGGCGTCCCGACCGGTGCTGTGGCTGGGCGTGTCGAAGGGCTTCTTCTACACCTACGACCCGGGCGCGGCGCAAGGTGAGCGGATCACCTCGATGAGCCTGAACGGGCAGCCGGTCTCGTCGAGCGGCACCTACCGGGTCTCGATCAACTCGTTCCTCGCCGCAGGCGGTGACAACTTCACCACCCTGGCCGCCGGCACGGACACCATGACCACCGGCGACAACGACCTGACCATGCTGGTCGCGTACTTCGCGGCGAATTCGCCGATCAGCGCGGACACCGCGTCGCGGTCGGCGGTCGGGCAGCCGGAGCCCACCTGCGACATGACGGTCACCGGTACCCACGACGGTGCGTTGATCGTCAAGGCCGGCATGACCTACTGCCTGGAAGCGGCCACGGTCAACGGTCCGGTCACGGTCCGCCCCGGTGCGACGTTCATCACCGCCGACGGCACGATCAACGGTCCGCTCACCGCGAACCGGCCGGCGTCGCTGAGCTTCACCGGCACCACCTTCGCCGGACCGCTGGCGCTGTTGCGGACGTCCGGGGCGGTCACCCTGACCGGGGTCACCATCCGGGGCCCGCTGGAGGTCACCGGTGGCGATGGCGGTCTGCGCCTGGACGGCGCCGACATCTCCGGTCCGGTCAGCCTGGTCAACAACAAGCACGACGAGCTGCCGGTGGTGGTGGCCGGGAACACGATCCGTGGCCCGATCCACTGCCAGGGCAACAGCCCGAAGCCGGTCGACGAGGACCGGGTCAACACGGTGCAGGGTCCGGCCTCCGGGCAGTGCGCCAAGCTGTGAGCCTGCGGGCTCCGCGAGGGCCCAAGCTGTGAGCCGACCGGCTCCGCGACGGCGATGACCGCCACGGCCCGGCAGACCTTGTGGTCTGCCGGGCCGTGGCGTCTGTCCGTCGTGGCGACAGCCGGCTGGTGGTCGAGTCAGACGGTGGCCGGCTCCGGGGCCAGCGCGGCCTCCCGGCGCCGGTGGAGCAGGGCGTCGAGCGAGTAGCGACCGGGTCCGACCGCCGCGACGAGCAGGAACGACCAGCAGAACAGGGCGGCGAGTTCGCCGCCGTTGTTCAGCGGGAGCAGCGCGCTGGGCTGGTGGACCACGAAGTACGCGTACGCCATCGAGCCGGAGCAGATGACGGCCGCCGCCCGGGTGCCGAGTCCGGTGAGGACCAGCAGGCCACCGACGAACTGGATCAGGGCAGCCCACCAGCTGGGCCAAGCGCCGATGGTGGCGGCCTCACCGCTGCCACGGTGCCCGCCGAAGACACCGAACAGGGTCGCGGCGCCGTGCAGCGCGAACAGCAGGCCGAGGACCACACGGAACGCCGTCATGGTGACCTCGGGTAGACGGATGGACAGGGGCATGGGGACTCCTCCTGGGTGCGGAATGCTGGTCCCACGGCGATCAGAAGCCTAACCAATGAGATTAAAGTGAGTCAATGTTTTACTACTACGGGTAGCGGTGAACTAGGATTTCCGCTATCTCTGGTCGGGGCGTTCGGTCCGCCCCACGAGCGGCCGTCGCTGTCGCGTAGGCTGGCCCCTTCGAGCAGCCCACCCCGGCCGCACCTCGGTGTGGCAACGGTCGGAGACGCGACCCGCCAGACGGAGAGCAGCATGCACGAGATCCGGGCGTCACCGTCCGAAGCCCGGCACTGCGTGGTCGAGGCCTCTGGTGAGCTGGACATGGCCGCCTCAGGTGAACTCTGCGCGGCCGTCGATGCCGTTCACCCGGCCGACGCCGACTGGATCATCGTCAACCTCGCTGCGGTGACGCTGATCGACTCCAGTGCGGTCAAGGAACTGGTCGACGCGCATCACGCGGCCGCCGCCCGAGGGCAGATCCTGATCGTGCGCGACCCCCGGCCGATCGTCGCCCGGGTGCTGCGGGTGACCGGGGTCGCGACATTGCTCGGGGTCCCGCCGGTCGACCGCCCCGGAACTGTCTACGGTGGAACTGTCGGCCCGGGGCAGCCGGGGTGAACGCGCTCACCTGGCAGGTGGCCCGTGACTTCACCAGCGGCATCACCCAGGTGCGGCTCGCTGGCGCCCTGACCGACACCGAGCTGGTGCGCCTCGCCCCAGTGCTCAGACGATGTCTGATCGAGGAGCCCCTCGGCCTGATCGTGGAGCTCGACGACGTGACCGTCGCCAGCCCGATCGGCCTGCGGGTCTTCGCCATTCTGCAAGGTGCCGGTGCTGGACATCGGCCCGCCATGCATCTGTGTGCCCGCCCGGACTCACTGACCGGGCAGTTGGCCAGACGAAGCATCAGCGACCTGGTGAGTGTGCAGGAGACGGTGTCCGACGCGGTCAAGCTCGTCGAGGCGGCACCGAGATCGCCGTACCGCTGGCACGAGTACCTGACGCCGATCTCGTACTCACCCGGTCGGGCCCGCCGGCTGGTCGACGAGGCGTGCCGTTCGTGGCAACTGGGTGCCCTGGTCGACGAGGCGATGGTGATCGGTTCCGAACTGGTCAGCAACGCGGTCGAGCACGCCCGCACTGAGCTGGACATCACCACCACCCGGCTGGCCGGAGCGATCCGGATCAGCGTCCGGGACCGGGTGCCGGAGCTGCCGAGACCCGCCGGCCGAAGCGGGCACGGCGACCTCCGTGGTCGAGGTCGCGGGCTGGCCATCGTCGAGGCGTTGGCCAGTGACTGGGGGTATGCCGGCCTGTCCGACGGCAAGGCGGTCTGGGCGGCGCTGCGGCTGCCAGACTGACTGTCCGCGTCAGGCCGGCTGGCCGCGGCCCGACTGGCCGGCCGAGTCCCGACCGCCGCGTGCCCGGTGCACCGCGACCGCCGGACCGGATCAGCCGGTCCGCCCGGGTGGTGCTCAGAGGCGGGCCAACGCCGAACGCAACGGATCCAGACCCAGCACACCGAGGTCGAGCGCCGTACGGTGAAATTCCTTGAGGTCGAAGTCGGCACCCTTGCGCGCCTGCGCGTCGGCGCGGGCCTGCAGCCAGATCCGTTCCCCCACCTTGTACGCGGGGGCCTGCCCCGGCCAACCCAGGTAGCGGTCCAGCTCGAAGCGGAGGATCTCGTCCGGCACCCGGCAGTGCGCCCGCAGGAACTCCCACCCCAGCTCGGGGGTCCACCGTTGGCCCGGATGGAAGTCGAACGAGTTCGGCGGGATGGTCAGCTCCAGATGCATGCCGATGTCGACGATCACCCGGGCCGCGCGTAGCGCCTGCCCGTCGAGCATCCCGAGCCGGTCACCGGGGTCGGCCAGGTAGCCCAGCTCGTCCATCAGCCGCTCGGCGTACAACGCCCAGCCCTCGCCGTGGCCGGAGCACCAGCAGAGCAGTCGTTGCCAGCGGTTGAGCAGGTCGGCCCGGACCTGCGTCTGCGCGATCTGCAGGTGATGGCCGGGTACGCCCTCGTGGTAGACCGTGGTCACCTCACGCCAGGTGGAGAACTCGGTCAACCCGTGGGGCACCGCCCACCACATCCGGCCCGGCCGGGAGAAGTCCTCACTCGGCCCGGTGTAGTAGATGCTGCCGTCACTGGTCGGTGCCAGGCAGCATTCGATCCGCCGGACCTGCTCCGGGATGTCGAAGTGGGTGCCGTGCAGGTCGTCGACGGTCCGATCCGCCAGCGTCTGCATCCAGTCGCGGAAGGCGTCGCTGCCGGCGATGGTCCGGGCCGGGTCCGTGTCCAGCAGGTGGACGGCCTCGTCGACCCGGGCGCCGTGTCCGGCGATCTCGGCGGCCACCCGACGCATCTCCTGCTCGATGCGGTCCAGCTCGAAGAAGCCCCAGGCGTACGTCTCCATCAGGTCTATCCGGGCACCCAGGAAGTACTGGGAGGCGAGCTCGTAGCGGTCCCGCCCGGCAGCTTCGGTGGCCCGGCCGAGCGGTGCCAGCTCGGTGCGCAGAAACCGGCCGAACGCGACGGTCGCCGCGGTCGCCGCCGCCGCCGACCGACGCAGATCGGCGGCGAGGGTGGCCGGCGCGGTCAGCCGCCCGGCCAGGCCGTGGAAGAAGTCGTCGGCGTTCGGATCGGTCCAGACGTCACACTGGTCGGCCACCTTGAGCATCTGCGCCCGGGGCGCGACGTGTCCGGCCGTGGCGGCGTCCAGCAGGGTGGCCCGGACCTGATCGAGGGCCTGTGGGTACCGGTCCAGCCGGGTGGCGATGTTGGCCACCGCCTCGGTGCCCTCCGTCGGCATCAGGTCGAACACCTGACGCAGTTGGTGCAGGGCGCTGGTGATGACGCTGAGCTCGCTGGTCTCCTCGCCGGCGTCATAGCGGGCCAACTCAAGCCCGAGCCGCTCGGCCATGGCGTCGCGGGCGACGCGCTCCGCCTCGGTCTGCGGCTCGGCGACGTCCAGCTCCCGCAGCGTGTCGCGGGTCAGCGTGGCGCGCTGCGCGTACCCGTCGGGTGACAGATCGTCGAGCTGGTTGTCGTATCCGGCGATGCCGACGTAGGTGGCGCCGATGGGGTTCAACCGCGCCCACTGATCGACATAGCGGTCGCTGATGTCATCAACACGTCCCATGGCGGATGACACTACGCGGCGTTCCCTCGATCTTGTCGCACCGGCAGGGCAGAGTGTCAGGGGTGAAAACCACAAGCGGTCCTGACAGTCGGGTCCTCGGTCCGGCCGCCAGTGCCTGGTTGCCGGGGTTTCTCCTGCTCGCGGTGATCTGGGGATCCAGCTTTCTGCTCATCAAGGTAGGCGTCGCCGAGCTGCACCCGCTCTACGTGACCCTCGGCCGGGTCGCCGCCGGCGCGCTGACCATTCTGGTGGTGCTGCCGTTGCTGGGCGACCGACTGCCCGCAGACCCCCGGCTCTGGCTGCACCTGTCGGTCGTCGCGGCGGTCGGGGTCGCCCTGCCGTTCACCCTGTTCGGGTACGGCGAGCAGCGGATACCGTCGCTGCTCGCCGGCATCTGGAACGCCACCACCCCGCTGATCGTCCTGCCGTTCGCGGTGCTGGTGTTCCGCACCGAGCGGATGACGGCCCGCCGGCTCGCCGGCACCGTCCTGGGCTTCGTCGGCGTGGTGGTGGTGCTCGGTGCCTGGCAGGGCGTGGGCGGGGCACAACTCACCGGGCAGTTGATGTGTCTCGGCGCGGCCGCCTGCTACGGTGCCGCCATCCCGTACCAGAAGCGGTTCGTCGCCGGCCGGTCGGAGAGCGGTGTCGCACTCACCGCCGCGCAGCTGATCCTGGCCACCGGGCAGTTGATGATCGTCGCCCCGCTGGTGGCCGGCGCGCCGCCGGCACCCACCCAGCTGTCCCCGCAGGTGATCGGCGCCGTGTTGGCGCTCGGCGCCCTCGGCACCGGGGTCGCCTTCGTCATCCACCTGCGCAACATCCGGCTGGCCGGGGCGAGCGCCGCCGCCAGCGTCACCTATCTCGTGCCGGTCGTCGCGGTGGCCGTCGGCGTGCTGCTGCTCGATGAACGGCTGCGCTGGCACCAGCCGGTCGGGGCGCTGATCGTGCTGGCCGGGGTGGCCGTCGCGCAGGGCGTGCGGCTGCCCCGGCTACGGCGCGGCGGCCTGATGCGACGCGGCCCAGTCGACCAGCCGCCGCGCCGACCAGGTGTTGACGACCCGGTCGGGCTCGACCCCGCAGAGCGCGGCCCGGGCACACCCGAAGCTCTGCCAGTCGAGCTGGCCGGGAGCGTGCGCGTCGGTGTCGATGGCGAACAGACAACCGGTCTCCACCGCTAGCCGGATCAGCCGCTTCGGCGGGTCCTGCCGCTCAGGCCGGGAGTTGATCTCGACGGCCTTGCCGTGCTCGGCACACGCGGCGAAGACCGCCTGCGCGTCGAAGTCGCTCGGCGGACGGGAGCGGGCCCGGTGCCCGCGGTCACCCGGGCCGGTGACGCCGGCCGGCCGGGAGGTCACCATCCGGCCGGTGCAGTGGCCCAGGATGTCCAGCCGTGGGTTCGCGACAGCGGCCAGCATCCGTCGGGTCATCCGGGCCCGATCGTCGCGCAGGTTGCTGTGCACCGACCCGACCACCACGTCGAGGCGGTCGAGCAGATCGTCGGACTGGTCGAGCGAACCATCGGGCAGGATGTCCACCTCGATGCCGGTGAGGATCCGGAAACCCTCGGGCAGCGCCGCGTTCACGGCCGCGACGTGGTCCAGCTGGCGACGCAGCCGGGCAGCGGTCAAGCCACGTGCGACGGTGAGCCGGGGCGAGTGGTCGGTCAGCACCAGGTACTCGTGACCGAGCTCCACCGCGGCCAACGCCATCTCCTCGATCGGCGAGCCGCCGTCGGACCAGTCCGAGTGGGTGTGGCAGTCACCGCGCAGCGCGGCCCGTAGCGCCGTCGCGGCCGCGTCCAGATCGGTGCCCTCGGTGGCCAGCAGCCGCCGCAGGTAGACCGGCTCCTCGCCGGCCAGTGACTCGGCCACACACCGGGCGGTCACCTCGCCGACCCCGGTCAGCTCGGTCAGGGTGCCGGCGGCCGCCCGGGTGGTCACCTCGTCGACCGGCAGCCCGGCGAGTGCCCCGGCGGCCGACCGGAACGCCCGTACCCGATAGGTCGCCTCGTTGGCGCGTTCGAGCAGGAACGCGATACGACGCAGGTCGGCGATCGGATCCCGGGCAGCGCTCACCTTGGTCACCTTAGGTGCCGGGAACGAGTTTCGCCGCACCTGTCGGTGATCGTGGGACACCGTTAGGGTCATCGCCATGCGCACCATCGACTGGGTCGACGACGCCGTCGAGATCATCGACCAGACCGCACTGCCCGACCGCACCACCGTGCTGCGGCTGTCCACCGTCGACGAGGTGATCGCGGCGATCCAGTCGCTCGCCGTACGGGGTGCGCCAGCCATCGGGGTGGCCGGCGCGCTCGGCGTGGCGCTCGCCGCCCGGCTGCACGCCGACGACGGGTCCGCGCTGGCCGACGCCATCGGCCGGCTACGCGCCGCCCGCCCCACCGCGGTCAACCTCGCGCGCGGCGTCGACCGCGCCGCCGCCCGGATCCCGGACGGCGCACCGGCCGTGCTCGCCGAGGCGGTCGCCCTGCTGGACGAGGAGCAGACGGCCGCCACGGCGATGGCCCGGCTCGGTGCCGACCTGCTCGGCGAGCTCTGCCCGCCACAGCCCCGACTGCTGACCCACTGCAACACCGGCGCGCTCGCCACCGTCGCCGGCGGTACCGCACTCGGCGTGGTCGCCGAGCTCCACCGCCGAGGCGCGCTCGGCGCTGTGATCGCCAGCGAAACCCGGCCACTGCTGCAGGGCGCGCGGTTGACCGCCTGGGAACTGACCCGGCTGGGCGTGGACTTCCGGGTGGCGGTCGACGGAGCCGGCCCGTTCCTGATGGCCCGGGGCCTGATCGACGCGGTGATCGTCGGCGCCGACCGGATCTGCGCCAACGGTGACACGATCAACAAGATCGGGACGTACGCGCACGCGCTCGGCGCGCACCGGGCCGGGCTGCCGTTCGTCGTCGTAGCACCCGAGTCGACAGTCGATCGGGACACCGCCGCCGGGACCGACGTCGAGATCGAGGACCGGGGCTCGGCCGAGGTCGTCGGATTCGCCGGCACCCGCAGCACACCGGCCGGCACCGAGGCGGTGAATCCCGCGTTCGACGTGACACCGGCCGACCTGGTCACCGTCGTCGTCACCGACCGACGGGTGATCCGGTTGGACCGTGGCGAGCGGATCTGAGGGCCACCGCGCGTCGGTCGGAGCGCGGTGACCGCACGCCCGGTCGGCTACCTGGCCGGGTCGACCGGTGCCGGTCGGACCGCGGTGACAGTACGTCGGTCGGCGGCGACCGCGGTGACCCACCCACCGGCCCGGCCCAGCCGCAGCAGCGCATCCGGTCGGGCCGGCAACTCCAGCGGCTTGCCGGGCTGCGGCGGCCAGCCGGTCCGGGCCGCGCTGCCGGTGGTCAGCCAGGGCACCAACGTCGAAATCGGCGCGGTGTCGTCCAGTGCCGCCCGCGCCCCCGCGAGCGCGGCCAGCACCTCGTCCAGTGCCGCCCGCACGGCGGTGGCGTTGCCGCCGCACATCGCCGCCACCAGTTCGGGACGGCTGGCCGCGACCCGGGTGCCGTCCCGGAACGATCCGGCGGCCAGCGACCAGGCCAGCGGATTCGTCGCGGCGGTGGCGGCGAGCGCCGAGGCCAGCAGATGCGGTACGTGACTGATCGCGGCGACCGCCCGATCGTGCTCCTGAGCGGTGGCCGGCACCACCCGGGAGCCGAGCCCGGTCACCACCGACGCCATCGCCAACCAGTCGCTGATCGCGGTGGCCTGCGGCTCCAGGCACAGCACCCAGGAACATCCGGCGAACAGGTCCGGATCGGCGGCGGTGAACCCGGAGGTTTCCCGACCGGCCATCGGATGACCGCCGACGAACCCGGCCGTACGGTCGTGTTGGCGGTGCAGGTGCCGGTCGACGAGCCGCAGCACCGGCTCCTTGACCGAGGTGACGTCGGTGACCAGACCGGAGTAGCCCACCGCGGCGATCTCGTCGAGCACCTGGCCCACCGCCGGCAACGGCACCGCCAGCAGCACCAGGTCCGCGCCGGCGACCGCGTCGCGTACCGTCGGAGCGACCTGCCAGCGGGCACCCGCCGCCGCCCGCGCGGCCGCCGTACGTGCCGTCGCCCTGGTCGCCGGGTCCGCGTCGTACCCGAACACCCGGTGCCCGGCGGTGGCGAACGCGCGCAGCGCGGAACCACCGATCAGCCCCAGCCCGATCACCGCCACCTGCACGCGGTGACTCTGCCATACCGGGCAACAGCGGGACCGGGCAGCCATCGTCGGTACGCTTGCCGGTGAAACGTTCAGCGGCGTACGGGAAGGACCGACCAGATGCGGGACCGCCCGATCGACTGGCCACCGCCGCCGCCGATGTTCCACCCGCTGCCCGCGCCGCCGCCGATGCCGCCGCCGCGCCCGACCTACCGGGAACCGCATCCGGTGCGACCGGGCGCGATAGCCATCGGCGCGCTCGCCACCGCGTTGTGGCTGCTGTTGACCGGACTGCTGGGGCAGGATCTGCGGGGATACGCCCTCGCCACGCTGGGTTCCGGGACGGTGGCCTGGGGGGTCGCCGTCATCCTGGCATGGCTCGGCGATCGGGGAGTCGCCACCGGTATCGCCCTGGCGATGTCTGCGGGTTGGAGCATCGCCACTGTGGCGATCGCCACACATTGGGCAGCCTCCGGTAGTTGGCCACTGTGGTGACAGCGACGGGCAATTTCAGGGCTTGACGAACGGGGTGCCGGTCGGCAATCTCAGCGCCATGGCCAACATTGGGCATCGGCTCGATCCCGAGCGGAACCGGCGCCGACTGCAGATCCTCGCCGAGCTCGCCGGCACGAAGCTCGCCCGCGACAGGGAACGACCCCGCAAGGTCCGGGGCCAGCGGTTGCGTGAGCTGATCATCGCCCGCCGACTGGTCAGCTGACCAGTCGGCGCACACATCGTCCCGATGTTCGGGGCGTTGTGGGGTCAACGACCGACCTGACCCGATACCGTCACCCTGACGACAGAATCGGCGGTTACCGGCGGTGCTCAACAGGTGCCGCCAGGTCACCGCAGGGACCATTGGGGGGACCGTGCCATATTTCGCTGCCGCTGCCGTACGTGGCCCGGCCGGTTGGTCCGGCGCCGAACTCGACCTTGGTGGGGTCGCTGACATCGACGAGGTGGTCGACCGGCTCCGGGAGGTCGATCCGGACGCGGCCGTGTCGCTGCTGTTCGTCGAGTCCGACGACAGCTACCTGGTGATCCTGCGCCTCGACGAGGGCGAGGATCTGCGGATCTTCAGCTCGGATGCCGCCTTCGCCGACGAGTCGCGGCTCGGGGCACTCCTGGTCGGTGACATCCGTACGCCGGCCGTCGAAGTCGACCTTGAGCCGGTCGCGGTCGGTGCCGGTGCGTCCGGCGGCGCGCCCCGGGCCGCAGCAACGGCACCGGCATCCAGCCGCGGCGGCGGATATCTGGCCGGTGACCCGCTGAACGACCTCGACGACGTCGACGCCCTCGCCGACGAGGAAGCCAACGACGACGACGAGGAACCGGTCGCCGACCCGGACGCGGAGCCGGTCGGTGACGCCGACCTGCTGGCCGACCTCGGGCTGTCGGCCCGCCGCCTGCTGGCCCTGTGCGCGCGCGACGGCATGCTGCCCGCCGACGTGACCGCCGAGATCTGCCAGAGCCTCGGCTGTGGTGACGAGATCGAGGAGCTGCGGGAGGCGTGACCGGTTCGGGGCCCGGCGTGCCGGCGGCCAGGCGTCATCGCGATCCACGGCACGAGGCGTGGATGCGGCACGCGCTGTCGGTGGCGGCCGGCGGGTCACCGGCCGATGCGTTTGACACGGCCGACGTGCCGGTCGGCGCGGTGGTCTACGACCCGGCGGGCGTCGAACTGGCGGCGGCCCGCAACGAACGCGAGTCGACCGGTGACCCGACCGCCCACGCCGAGATCCTCGCGCTGCGTCGGGCGGCGGCCCGGCGTGGGCAGTGGCGGCTGGACGGATGCACCCTGGTGGTGACCCTGGAACCGTGCACGATGTGCGCGGGTGCACTGGTGCTGGCGCGCATCTCCACCGTGGTGTTCGGCGCCTGGGAGCCGAAGACCGGTGCGGTCGGCTCCCTGTGGGACGTGGTGCGCGACCGCCGACTCAACCACCGACCCGCGGTGTACGGCGGTGTCCTCGCCGACGAGTGCGCCGCCGCGCTACGGGCCTTCTTCCGCTGACCGATCAGAGCCGGCGGTCAGGCGACCGCCGACTCATCGGGTCGCCGGTTCAGGCGACCACGGTGTCCAGAGCGATCCGTACCATCTCGCTGAAGGTCTGCTCGCGGTCCTCGGCCGGCATCTTGGCTCCGGTGCGGATGTGGTCGCTCACGGTGAGGATCGTCAGCGCGCGGGCCCGGAACCGGGCTGCGATCGTGTAGAGCGCCGCCGACTCCATCTCGACCGCCAGCACCCCGTAGTCGGCCAGCGTGTCGAACAGGTCCGGGCGGTCGGTGTAGAACGCGTCCGCCGCCAGCACCGGGCCCACCCGCATCTGGACGCCGTGCCGCTGTGCCACGTCGACCGCCGTACGCAGCAGCCCGAAGTCGGCCACCGGGGCGTAGTCGACCAGCCCGGCGAAGCGCACCCGGTTCATGTTGGAGTCGGTGGCGGAGCCGTTGGCCGCGATCACGTCACGCAACTGCAGGTCGTCGGTCAACGCCCCACACGAGCCGACCCGGATCAGCGTATTCACGCCGTACTCGTTGATCAGCTCGTGGGCGTAGATCGACGCCGACGGCATGCCCATGCCGGAGCCCTGCACCGAGACGGTGGTGCCCGCGTACCGGCCGGTGAAGCCGAGCATTCCGCGGACGGTCGAGTAGCAGGTGGCGTCCTCGAGGAAGTTCTCGGCGATCCACTTGGCGCGTAGCGGGTCACCCGGCATGAGGACCCGCTCGGCGATGTCGCCGGGCTTGGCTCCGATGTGCGTGCTCATGCCCATGATCCTGCCAGGGAGCCCGGCAACAGGTCGGGGCCGGGCGGATACCGCCGCGACGGCTTACCGGCCCTTCGGGTACCCTTCTCGGCGGTGGTGTGTCCGAGTGGCCTAAGGAGCACGCCTCGAAAGCGTGTGAGGGTTTACGCCCTCCGCGGGTTCAAATCCCGCCACCACCGCCACTGAGCAGGCAAAACGCCCGGCAGGATGATCATTCCTGTCGGGCTTTTCGCTGCGCGGGCCGTCGTGGTCTCGACCGTGGTCTCAGTTGCCGCCCTGCTCGGTGCCGACGTTGAGGTCCGCGACGATCTGGCAGGTGTCCGTGACCGGATCGAGTTGTTGGGCCTGGGTGGCGAGCCGATGCAGCAGCGATCGCAGGATCGCCCGGTCGTTCGGGTCGAGCGGGCCGAGCAGGTGTTCCTCGGCATGTTCGAGATGTCCGCTGGTGCTCGACCATGCCTGGCGGCCGAGGTCGGTGACGACGACCTGCTTGTGGCGGCGGTCGCCGGGGTTTGGCCGGCGCTCGACCAGCCCGGCGCGCTCCAGGTCGTCGATCAGGTAGGTCATCACCGTCTTGTCGATCCCGAGCCGGCGGGCGAGCGCGATCTGACTCTCCGGCGCACCGCGTACCGCTGCTGTCAGGACCTGATGGCCGCGCGGCCCGCCGGGGAAGTCGCCGAGGATCGTCGAACTCGCCTTCACGAAGGCCCGGAACACGACGCCCAGTGACCAGCCCAGGTCATCGCTGGTCGGGTGCTGGTCCGGACCAGGAGGTGGCGGCACGACGGTGTCGGACATGCCTGGAGTCTATCCGGCACCGTACCGGCGGCCGATCTTCCTGGATGTATAAAGGCTCACAGGACGATCGTCTTATCTGCAGACTATCTTGAGGGGCGCCAACCGGTTGCTGCGGTACCGCGACAGGACTCACCACAGGAGCGAGAAGATGACCGACTACGGGCACGATCTGCTGTTCGGCACGTTCATCACCCCAGTCGCCGAGCAGGCCGACCGGGTCGTGGCGTTGGCGCAGCTCACCGAGGAGGTCGGGCTGGACCTGGTGACCGTGCAGGACCATCCGTACCAGGCCCGGTTCCTGGACACCTGGACGCTGCTGTCGGTCATCGCGGCCAGCACCAGCCGGGTGCGGGTCTCGCCGAACGTCGCCAACCTGCCGCTGCGGCAACCCGCCGTGCTGGCCCGCAGCGCCGCCACCCTCGACCTGCTGACCGGCGGCCGGGTCGAACTCGGCCTCGGCGCCGGCGCCTTCTGGGACGCCATAGCCGCGATGGGCGGCGATCGGCTCAAGCCGGCCGAGAGCGTGCAGGCGCTGGAGGAGGCGATCGCGATCATCCGAGCGATCTGGGACGTCACCGGCGGCGCGGTGAAGATCGACGGCACGCACCACCGGGTCTGGGGCGCGCACCCCGGCCCGGCGCCGGCACACGACATCGGCATCTGGCTCGGTGCCTACAAGAAGCGGATGCTCGGGGTCACCGGTCGACTCGCCGACGGCTGGCTGCCGAGCAGCCCGTACGCCCCGCCGGAGCAGTTGCCGGCGATGAACGCCGCCATCGACGACGCGGCCCGCCAGGCCGGACGCGATCCGGCGGCGATCCGGCGGCTCTACAACATCAGCGGCTCGTTCGGCACCGGCGACGGCTTCCTCACCGGGAGCCCCGCCCAGTGGGCCGGGCAGCTCGCCGAGTTGACGCTGGAGCACGGGTTCAGCGGATACATCCTGACCGGCGACGACCCGGACATGATCCGGCGGTACGCCGCCGAGGTGGTGCCGGCCGTCCGCGACCTGGTGTCCGCCGGTCGATCCGTGGCCGCCGAGGGCGCTGCCGCCGAGGACGTGGTGTCTGCGGACGTGGTGTCGGAGGCGGTGGTCTCGGTCGCTGCGGCGTCCGGCGTGGCCCCGTCGGGAGCGTCGGCAGCGGCGGCCGCCGCCGGCATCACCCCGACCCCGGACGACGGAGTACGGCTCAGCGACGAGCGACCCTGGGACGAATCGTCCCGGCCGACCGCACCCGCCCCGGACCCGTCGCTGCGGTACAGCGACGCGCAGCGGGCGGCCGGCAAGCATCTGATCGACGTACATGATCATTTGCGCAGTGAGTTGCGGACGGTGTGGGACCTGATCGGCCAGGTCGCCGCCGGCACGGTCGGTGCCGGCTCGGCCCGCGAGCACATCAACACGATGACGATGCGGCAGAACAACTGGACACTCGGCGCCTACTGCGAGTCGTACTGCCGGGTGGTCACCACCCACCACACCATCGAGGACATCAGCATGCTGCCGCAGCTGCGCCGCGCCGACCCCGCACTGGTGCCAGTGGTCGACCGACTGGCCGAGGAGCACAAGATCATCCACGATGTGTTGGAACGGGTCGACCGGGCGTTGGTCGCCCTGGTCAGCGAACCGGACCGGATCGGTGAGGTGCAGGCGGCGGTGGATCTGCTCACCGACACCCTGCTCTCCCACCTGTCCTACGAGGAACGGGAACTCGTCGAGCCGCTCGCCCGCTTCAGCGGGGCGTGATCGCCGGAGCCACCGCCGACCGGGTCCGCCGGTCGGCCGGTGGCGGATTCACCAGGACGTTCGCCGCTCATCGTCAGCAGCAGCGCTTCGGCGGGGCCGCGCACCGGAGCGCCGCTGCCGAAACGCCAACCAGCGTCGGTGGCGACCAGCTCCAGCTGGGTCAGCTGCGGCCCGCGCGAGTACCCCAACGCCGGGTTACGCGCCAGATGGTTGAAGGCCACCCAGCGATGCTCCTCGACAACCTCGCGGCGGATCCCCAACGGAAGCCGGATGTCCAGGTCATGCAGGACGGCGTCGGTGAGCACCGGGTCGAAACCGGAACGGGGGATCGTCGTGCGCGCGTCCGCCCGCCGGTGCAGCGTCTCGATCAGCTCGGCGGTCGGCCGACGCGCCGCCAAGCGGGTGAGGGTGAGGTTGATCCGGTCGATGTCGGCGGCGGTGGCGACGATACCGAGATAGAGCTTCAGCTGGCCAAATCTGAGGTACGTCGTCAGATGGGCGGCGATGTCGTGCATCGACCAGCCCGCGCACAGGCTCGGCTGCCGAAACTGCTCGGGGGTGAGCTGTTCCAGCGTCTCGGCCAGCTCTCGCCGTTGGCGCACCACCATGTCGTACACCCGCACGTCTCGACGCTAGCCCCGGGTGGCCGCAGCCGACGTCTTCCACCTTGCGGATCGCGTTCCTCGACGAATCTCGACGAATGTGGTGTCCGGAGTGCAACCTCCCGGAGCTGACCGGTGTGGGGAAAGCGTGGAAGGGGCCGGCAACCGCCGGTCCGACCGTCGAGGAGGTCATCTTGAGGAAGAAGCCTGTCGTGTTCGCGCTGCTGGGGGTAGCGGCTGCGCTGGCCTACGCTGTGCCGGCGATCGCCGCGATGTCCTCCGACGCTCCGGTGAGCGGGCCCAAACCGGCCGTCACGGCGGCTCCGGCGGAGGATGTGCCGATCGCGCCGACGGCGGTACCGGAGAACCCACCGGTCGCGTCGCCAGGGCCGGCGGAGGATGTACCGATCGCGCCGAGGGCCGTTCCGGCTCCGCCGGTGGCAATTCCGGCCACGGCGCCGCCGGTGGATGAGTCAGCCGTGCCGATCGCGCCGACGGCCGATCCGGCTCCGCCGGTGGATGTGTCGGCTCCGCCCGTTGCCGATCCGGTGCCAGCGGCGCCGACGGCCGCTCCCGCGAAGTAGCCCGGCCGCGTCCCGCGTCGGGGAACCGTAGCGACAGGATCCGTCGCAGGTCCCCCTGTCCCTGAGGAGAAGTGCTGCCGTTGACGAACGGTTCGCATGACAAGGATGCCGGGTTCAGCGAGTACGTCGCGACGCACGCAGAGCAGGTGCGCTTCACCGCGTACCTGCTCTGCGGCGACTGGCACGAGGCGGAGGACCTGGCACAGACCGCGTTCGTCCGCCTGTACCTGACCTGAGAGCGCATCGACCGGACGGAGCCGATCAACGCCTACGTACGGAAGATCGTCACGCGTACCTATCTGAACGAGCGACGCAGACTGTGGCGGAAGCTGGAACGGCTGACCAGCGCGCCGCCGGAGGCACCGGACGACTCGGTGCCGGCTCCGGAGCAACGCATGTTGGTCATGTGGGCGCTGTCCCGGGTGCCACGGCGACAGCGGGCCGCGTTGGTGCTGCGGTACTGGGAGGACCTGAGCCTGGCCGAGGCCGCCGAGGCGTTGGGCTGTTCGGTCGGCACAGTCAAGAGCCAGTGCGCCCGTGGCCTGCAACGGATGCGCGAACTTCTGCCCGACGACGTGGCGATAGGGGGGCGGGACCGGTGAACGAGTCCGACCTGACTTCGGCGTTTGCCGAGATCCGGGCGACCGGCGCGCCACCGCACCGGCTGACACCGCAGTCCCTGATCGCGGCCGGCCGGCGGGCGCGCCGCCGTCGTCGGATCGCCGCGACGGCCGGTAGTGGGCTGGCCGTGCTCGTGGTCGTGATGATCGGCATCGGTGTGGTGAACGCATCCTCGTCCGGCCATTACCAGACACCGATCGAGCCGGGCCACTCGTCACCGGTCCCGATGCCGGAACGCCCGACGAGTCCCACGCCGTCGCCGACCGACACCCAGGCACCGGACACCGCGCCTCCCGTGGCCCCGACCGAGTCGACGCCGACCAGCGCGCCGGCCTCGGCACCCCCGGAAGCGGCGATCGATGCGCCTCCGTCGGCGGAGCTGTCGGCACCGGCGGATCCCTCGCCCGGCGTCTCGTCGACGCCAGATGATCAAGCGGCGGACCCGCCCAGCGCGTCGACCCGCTGACCCTGCGGCTGCTCAACGAGCAGCCATGATCCACAGCGTCTCTTCGACCCGACACGCCGAGGGCTGGTCAGCTGGAGCGCTGTGGATCATCGTGCGCGCCGCTGCGGACGTGCCCGTGGTTGACCCGTATGGCGCTGGTCCAGCTGGGCGATCGCTGCCTGATCTCAGCACATTACCGATCGCGTACTTCGGGAATCGGCTAAAGCGCTTCTTCTTGAAACGGTCGGTTCTGTTTGATCCAGGCGACGACCTCTTCGCGTGCCCAGATTCGCCCGACGGTGAGCGTATCGAAAGGTTTCGGGAAGTCTGGCCGGTTGACGATGGTCTGGGTGCGCTGACGGCTGATGCCACCCATGAGTGCCTGGATCTCGTGACCGGGCGGCCGGGTCGGACGCTGAACCGAGACCAAGCCCACGAACGCTGGTGGCCGGTCCCGTACGGGACCGGCCACCAGCGTTCAGACTGCTCGGCGAGCGGAAGATACGAGATTTGAATTCGTGAGGGTGCTAATCCAACACGCTTCCCAAGTCTGTCGTGGTACGTCCGCTAACTGCTGCTGCTGTACCGACCGGCACTTTCGGCCGAGGGCCGGGACCGGCCGAATGGCGGGTGATGATCCCGAACCAGATCTCGATCTGGTTGATCCAACTCGATCCGGTCGGGGTGAAGTGGAAGTGCACGTGTGGGTTGGCGTCCAGCCAGGCGAGCACGTCGGGGGTGGTGTGGGTGGACAGGTTGTCGAGCACCACGTGGACCTGGCGTCCCCGGTGTGGGGCCACGGCCTTGCGGAGGAAGGCCAGGAACGCCGCGCCGTCGCGCGAGGGCCGGCACTCGCCGATGACCTCGCCGGTGGCGACGTTGAGCGCGGCGAACAGGTTGGTGGTGCCGTGCCGGACGTAGTCGTGGGTGCGCTGTTCGGTGGCGTCGAACTCGATGGGCAGCAGCGGCTGGGTGCGGTCGAGTGCCTGGATCTGGGTCTTCTCGTCGAGGCTGAGGACCACCGCGCCACCGGGTGGGTCGAGGTAGAGGCCGACGATGTCGGCGACCTTGTCGGCGAACCGCGGATCCCTGGACAGCTTGTACGTGCCGGAGCGGTGGGGTTTGAGTCCGTGTTCGCGCCAGACTTTGGCCACCCAGTGGTGGGAGACTGGCACGCCCTCGGTGCGGGTGACGTACGCGGCCATCTCACGGCTGGACCAGTGCGACAGGCCGGTGTCCGTCGGCGGGGTCATCCGGGTCAGCGCGAGGACCCGGGACCGGATCCGGGCAGGTACCTGTTCGCGGGAACCGCCGGGTGGCTGGTTGAGCAGACCCGCCGCGCCGTCGGTGGCGTAGCGGCCGAGCCACAGGTCCACCGTCGGCCGCGATACCCCAGCCAACACCGCGATGTCCTTCTTCATCCGCCCGTCGGCGTGCCACAACACGATCCGCGCCCGGGTGCCGACCGCAGCCGACACCTCAGCGCTGTTGATCAACGCCCGAAGCTCCACCCGCTCATCCGCTGTCAGCTCCATAAAGCACAGCCAACCACACCAACATCATGTCAAGACAACAGGATCACGGGACACTAGCCTCGGTCTTGCATTAAGTGTTGATCATGGATGCCTGACGGCTTGTTGATCTTGATTCGTCGGTCG
>NZ_JBHMIM010000075.1:0-25950 GCF_048060115.1 Micromonospora sp. LOL_023 | reverse complement strand
ATGATGAACATCCTCCCGAGGAGCACACAGCCCCTCTGAGCTGGGATGTCCGTCAAACCGGGTCAGGCCCAACGCTGAGGAAGCCGCGATCAACCCGACACGGATCACGTGCTGAGCTGAACGCCGCAGGTTTGACAACCGGCCGTCGGTGAGTTGGGTATTCCCATCCGTTGGGATAGCCAACTCGCTTTACAGCCGGCATGTGCCGCCCTGTTGGGTGCCTGTTGGGTTGACAATTGGACCCTGACGACGCGCCGTGGCCTGCTGAGGGGCATTTGGTTCATGCGAACACGGCCCGCGACGGCGCGGGAGCCACCCACCCATGACCGATTCCCATCCCGGCTCGGGCACGAGCCGCGACGACTCCACCAACATCGCCCACGCGAAGCGCGATGAACTCGACGACACCCACGCCGTTCGAGCCCACGACCTGAAGCAGCCGCACGGGTCGCATCTCCATGATCATGAGTCGCGAGTGTCATCCGCCGGCGCTACGACATCGGCCTTGCCGTCGCAGGCTGAGTCAAACTACGCTGCCGCGGCTCCTCACTCGCCACCGCAACGACGGGATGTCCGGGTCGAGCTTCCCGATTACGACCCCATGATCACACCAGGCACAGCCGCCGCGCTGCTTCGACTGATCCTCAACGCCGCACGCCACCAGACCGGCGGCCAGGATCCCCCACCGCCCAGGAGTACAAAATGAGATTCGCCTTCTACGGACGTGTGTCCACTGAAGACAACCAGGACCCCGAAGCATCCCGCAACTGGCAACTCGCCCGTGCCCGCAGCCTCATCGAGGCCGCCGGACACACGATCGTCACCGAGTACTTCGACGTCGGCACATCCCGGTCCCTGCCGTGGAAACGACGACCACGGGCAGCGGACCTGCTCGCCGCGCTGCGCAACCCGCGTCGAGGCTTCGACGGGGTCGTCATCGGCGAACCACAGCGCGCGTTCTACGGCAACCAGTTCGGGCTCACGTTCCCGCTGTTCGAACACTTCCGCGTCCAGTTGTGGATCCCCGAGGTCGGGGGCGCGGTAGACCCGGGCAGCGACGCCCATGACCTGGTCATGTCGCTCTACGGCGGGATGAGCAAAGGCGAGCGGAACCGAATCAAGATCCGAGTCCGCTCCGCCATGGCCGCTCAAGCCGCGACCGAAGGGCGCTTCCTCGGCGGCCGTCCCCCGTACGGTTACCAGCTCGCCGACGCCGGCCCGCATCCGAACCCGAGCAAGGCCGCCGACGGCCGAAGACTGCACCGCCTCGAACCCGACCCGCTCACCGCACCGGTCGTCGCCCGGATCTACCGCGAGTATCTCGCCGGCTCGGGCATCTACGCCATCGCCGAAGGGCTCACCCGCGACGGTATCCCTTCACCATCTGCGGCTGACCCCCGACGCAACCCACATCGACATGGCAATGCCTGGGCCAAGAGCGCGGTACGCGTCATCCTGACCAACCCCCGCTACACCGGCCGCCAGGTCTGGAACCGGCAACGCAAGGCCGAGATCCTCATCGACATCGAGGACGTCGCCCTCGGCCACGAAACGAAGATGCGCTGGAACCCCGCCCGCGAATGGATCTACTCCTCCGCGCTGGTCCACGAGCCCCTCGTTGACGACGACACGTTCGAGCAGGTCCAGACCCAGCTCGCTGCCGGAGCACGCCGACCGGGCGTGAAGTCCAAGCCACGCGCCAGCAAACGCGGATACACCCTGTCTGGCCTGCTGTTCTGCGGCCTGTGTGACCGGCGGATGGTCGGCAGCTACAACAACAACCGCAACCACTACCGATGCACCTACGCCGCCGAGTACGCCGACGCCAACAGCATCGCCCACCCCCGCAGCCTCTACGTCCGTGAGGACAAGATCATCGAACAGGTCGATCCCTGGATCAGCCGGGCGTTCAGACCCGCAAACCTGCAGGCCACACTGCAAGCCATCGCCGACGCCCAACACAACGACGCCGACCAGCAGCGCATCGCCGTCGCCCGCGAGAAGCTCGCGATCATCCAGACCAAGCTCGACCGCTACCGGGCCGCACTCGAAGCGGGCACCGACCCGGCACTCGTCCAGCAATGGACCACCCAGGTCCAGGCAGAGAAGGCCACCATCGAGGCTGAGCTACGCCAGCTCACCGGCCGCCGCACCATGACCCCCGCCGAGATCCAGACCGTGGTCGAGGCGCTCTCCGGCATCGCCAACGTCCTGCGCACCGCCGACCCCGTCGACAAAGCCCAGGTCTACCAGCAGCTCGGACTCAAGCTCACATACAAACCAGGCCTCCGCATCATCGAAGCGGAGGCCAACCCTGATGGATCATGTACTAGTTTGTGTCCGAGGGGGGACTTGAACCCCCACGCCCTATACGGGCACTAGCACCTCAAGCTAGCGCGTCTGCCATTCCGCCACCCGGACCTGCCCGGACCACTCTACCGTCCCCACTCGTCGCATCGAACCGTGGGGCCGGCGGCTGAGGGCCGCACGGGGCAAGACTTTACACGAACAGAGTGGATCATGCATTCCGTGCCGGTGGGAGCGGTTGGGCGGGGGTAGCGGCTAACCGGACAGGAGCACCTGGATGGTGCCGGTCGCTGTGGTCACCCTCACGCTGGTACGCCAAGGCACGTGCCCGGGGCGTACCAGGGCGTGATGTGCCTCATACCAACGACCTGGGCGATCCGCATCGCGGCGGTGAGGTACCGCGGCGACAGGCTACGGATTTTCACCGGCGCTACCTCGGCCGTCACTTCGGTTCGGTAGTACTCCGAGCGGCCCAAAGGATCGACCGACTTAGCTTGTTCTCAACCCGTCTGATGTTGTGTGCGGTGACGGTCAGGTCGCGTTTGACGGTTTTGCCGACGTCGTGGCGGGGTGCTGGTCTGTGGTTGCGGAAGCCGGGTGGCCGTCCGGGTCCTGGTCGGGTGGGTTTCGGTGGTTGGCGGGTCGGGTGCTGTTCGCGCGGAGGTTGCGAAATCCTCGACGGACCCGGGCGGGAGTGAGCCGGTTCTGGCGCGGCCGGTCGTTCCCAGGGGCGGCGTAGGTCGGCGGCGGTGGCGCCGGTGGCGGAGCACCACAACCACACCGGTCTGGGGTCACGGTCGCCGGGTAACTGCTCGACCCGCAGACGGATCAGGGTGCTCCCCGGCCGTGCCAACGCGTCCATCCGCTCAGAGTAGGTCGAGCGTCACGTCCACCCGCAAGAAGGCGTCTATCCATGCCTGAACGGCCTTGTCGCCCGGGTCAGTCCCGACAGCGGTGGCGAAATCGTCGACAGCCTCCGCGACCCGTCGCAGGCCTGTCGCGGTCAGGCCGCGGGCCGCGTCGCGCAGGCGTTCGGGGTACGCGGCCGGCAGGTGCAGCAGTCCCAGGTGAGCAACCTCGCAGAGCAGTCCCCGACTCTCCTCGATCGCGGCGACCACGGGGTCGGGCTTGCCGACGCTGCCGGACTTCAGGTGCCTCGTGACCGCAGGTGCCAGGTCGGGGACGACGATCGTCCTGTCCGTGGCGATCGCCAGTGGGTCGATCACTACCTTACCGGCGCGGCGGCGCACGACGCCGCTGACGTAGCGGACACGGCCATGCGCACCTTTCATCGCCGCGGCGACCGCGTCGAGTCGGCCGGGCGCAGCACCCGTGTAGGTGGTGGTGACGACGGCGTCGCCGCCGTGCGGGTCGAGGACGACAGCGTCGAGGCGCTGCTGACCAGGTGAGTAGTCGACGGACGGGACGTCGGCGACCGTCACGACGCGAACCAGATCGGCCGAGATTCGGGGCCGGACCAGCCGCGGCGGTAGCGCTTCGAGTTCGGCCCCGAGCGCCTCGACGCTTCGTACCCTGATCGCGTCGGGTAGGCCGTCCCACTGACCCCGCCACGGGTACACCGTGGTGTGAGCAAGACGGCCGGTGACCAGCCGAACGGCTCTGCTCGCGCTGCGTACTGCGGATTCGGTCACGACGGTGCCGGTGGCCAGGGCCTCGATGGTGGCTCCCGCGATGCGTTGGTGGGCCAGGGCGCCGTCGGACGCCGCGTCCCAGTCGCGTCGCAGCACAAGGACAGTCGCGGAGTCCGGGTCCGCGCAGAAGATCTCCACCGCACGCCGCGCGTCGACCGCCGAGACCCGGCAACCGAGGGAGTGGAGCGTGACCTTACGCATGGGGATCTCGGCCTGCTCGTCGGTGCCGAGGACCCACAGCCGTCGCCGGTCGCCGCCGTCGCTGGCAGCGCGGTGCCGGGCATATAGCTCCAGTACCAGCCCGGCGAGCGTCGCGGGCCGGTACCGGGCGTCGCGTCGCTGGTACGCCGCCAACTGGTCGGCCAGTTCATCGAGGGCGAGGAGCGGCCAACGCAGCCCGGCGGCCTCGAGGATTCGTCGCTGTTCGACGATCGCCGAGGCTATGCCCTGACCGACGTGCACCGCGCCGTCACGGACTACCCGGTCCGCGAGTCCAAGTGCCGCCTCGAGTCCAGAGGCACTGGCATCGCTGGGGCCTCCGACGACGATCCGTACCTCGGCTGATCCGGGTGAGCGCTCGTCGGCGGCGCGGCACGCCCACACCGCGAGGGCCACGACGTCGTCGCGGCCACCGCTCACGCCGGTGTGGACGAAGCCGAGGTCGTGGGGGACGAGGAAGCGTACGGTGGCTGAGCCGAGGTCGACGCTGGGGACCGGGTCGTTCGGTGCAGGGCGGCGGACACGGGCCAGGTACCCGGCACGCGCCACACGACGGGCGGCAGCCATCGAGGCGCTGCCGATCCGGCCGGTCAACTGTTCGTCGGTGAACGAGCCGGGTGACCAGATGGTGTGGCTATTTCTGGCATCCGGGTTGCTACGCGCTGACGTCGATCTCGGGGACGCCGGCGCTGCGCCCGGGTCGGTGGGCCCCGCGGGAAGCTCGGGTAGCTGCTGGTACTGCTGGTAGGCGACAACGAGTCCGATGAGGTGGCGGCAGACCGAGATGGCGGGACAGGAGCAGGCGCCGACGTCCAGGCCGCCGATCGGCAGGCTGGCTGCGGTGCCGTCAGGAAACGCCCCGTGCACGGTGCCGGTGTCGTCCACGGTGACCTCCGGCGCGCTTCGGTTGAGTTCCTTGACGGCACGCTTGACCAGCCCTCGGTTGGTCAGGGCGGCCAGCTTTCCGGTGGTCAAAGCCAGCAGGTCGCCACGCGGGACCGGACCACCGTTCACTGGCCGACCTGCTCGGCGACGAAGGCGGCGAGTTCGCCCGGGGTCAGCGCGCCGACGCGTACGCCGACATCGGCGAGGCGCTGCGCGACCGCACGGTCGTACGCGGGCCGGGCGTGGCTGTCGAGGGCGGCCAGCCCGAGGACCTTGGTGCCCTGCTCGACCAGGTCACGTACGGACCGTACGAGAGCGTCCTGCGTCGATCCCTCGTAGAAGTCGGTGATCAGCGCGACGATGGCCCGCCTGGGCTGCTCGATGAGCTGCCCGGCGTAGGCGACCGCGCGGGCGATGTCGGTGCCGCCACTGAGCTGGACCTTCATCAGAAGTTCGACCGGGTCGTCGACATCGGCGGTCAGGTCGACGATGTCGGTGTCGAACACGACGAGGTGGGTGCGCAGCCCGGGGAGCCCCCACAGGCAGGCGGCGGTGACAGCGGAGTGGATAACCGAGTCTGCCATTGAGCCGGACTGGTCGACCAACAGGACAACCTGCCAGTGGTCGAGGTGCCGGCGGGTGCGGGAAAAGAAGTACGGCGTCTCGATGAGCAACCGTCGGTCCTCAGGCCGGTAGCGCCCAAGGTTGTTTCTGATGGTGCGTCGGGCATCGAAGTCGCGGGCCACCCGGAACCGGCTCGCCCGTCGTGACCGGGTGCCGGCGAACACGGTCCGCACCTCGGTCGCGAGCTGGTCCATGAGCTGCCGCACGACCGCTTCGACGATGCGCCGGGCCAGCCGCAGCGTCTGCGGATCCATCAGGTGCCGGGTGCGCAGCACCGACCGGAGCAGGGCCGGGTTGGGCTCCAACCGTTCCAGGTTGGTGGGATCGGTCACCACCTCGTGGAGACCGTACCGCTCCACCGCGTCGCGTTGCAGCCGATCGACGGTCTCGCGGGGAAAGAGCCGGGTGACGGCGTCGAGCCAGTCGACCGTGGCCAGCGTCGAAGGTCCGTCGCCGCCGGACCGGCTACCCGCTTGGCGTACTCCGCGGAGCACGAGTTGCTCATCGCGGCCGTAGAGCCACTCGAGGGCGGCGTCGCGGGCCGCGTTCTCGTCCGTGGGCGGCTGACCGTCGCCGACGACACCGCCGGGTTCGCCGAGCACGAGTCGCCACCGTTGCAGGTCGGGCCCGGTCACTCGGTCACCAGTCCGGATCTGCGCAGCAGCGCGTCAATCCGCTCGTCGAGCGCCCGACCGGCCGCGACGACGGCCGGCGCGACAGGTAGCCGGAGCAACTCGCGGGCCGACCCGGACACACCGCGGCGGGCCAGCACGTGCCGGGCGATGATTTCACGTTCCCGGGGCGGAAAGTACGCGAACGCCTGCCGCAGCGCTGGCAGAGCGGTCAGAAACTCCTGTTCGCCGGTCGTGACGATGAGATCGTCGAGTAGGTCGAGGACGCCGCTGGCGGCGAGTACCTCCTCGCGGGCCAGTGCGAACAGCCCGGCGAGCCAGTCGCCGGCCGATGCCGGCACGAACGCTCCCCGGACCGCGCGGGCAGGCTCCACCCGCGCGCCCAGGGACCAGGTCAAGCCGAACGCCGCGCCGCGCAAATCGGGCGGCGCGTCCGTGTTGGCGGCGATCCGGGCCGCGACCGCCAGAGCAGCGTCGCGGTCGAGCCCGAGCGCGGAACGGGCGTGGGTGAGCGCGTCGCGGACCGCTACCAGCGCGTCGATCCGGGCGGGATCGGCCGTTGCCGTCGCGCCACGGACGCTCTCGGCGAGCCACAGGACGCGCCGCACGGCTGCCGCGACGACAGTGCCCACCGTCGCGTTGCCGGCGGGGGCCAGCAGGTGGTCGTGGCGCCACAGCGCGAGCGCGACAGCCAGCAGCCGGCCCACCGGCGCAACGCCGGTGGCGCTGCCGACCACCCCGGTCACCTGCCGCAGCGTGTCGTCGGAGACCCCGTCGTCGCCGCACAGCGCGGCGTCGAACAGGGCGGCGGACAACTGACGCAGATCGCCGTGGGCGGTGCTGATCTGTTCCGCCAGCACTGCGGCTGCCGCCATGTCGAGCGTCCGACCGTAGCCGCCGGCCTCGATGAGGCCCGGCAGACGGTTGTCGTCGACCCGGACGCTCCACTGCTCGTCGAGCACCGGGTCGATGCCGGTGGCAGGGCCGGTGTGCCGGGTGAAGCCGGGAACCCGCAGGACCCGCAACTGGTGCAGGACTCGGCTGCGGTCCAGGTCGGTGCGGTCGGTCAGGACCAGCCGTACGTCGCCGGGCTCGTCGAACCCGTGCCGTTCCAGCTCGGCCTCGGCGTGGTGGACCAGCGGCGGCAGCGGAGTGGACGGATGTAGCCGTCCGACGCGGTCGCCGGTGAGGACGTTTACCATTTCGACGACGGCGGGGTGGGTTCCCGCGTACCGGCTGCCCCGCTGCGACCAGGGCAGCGGCCCGTCGAGCGCCTCGGTGACCAGTGCGGATGCCAGTCCATCGAGGATGTCGACCCGGGCGAGGTGACGGTGGCCGCGCATCCGGGCGAGCCCGCTTGCCGAGGCACGCGCCGCGATCAGGTCCGCTGTCGACACTGCTTGTCGCTGCCGGCGCAGCCGCCCGACCACCGAAGCCACAACGTGGTCCGCGGCCGAGTCCGGCCCGTGGTCCCACAGCCGTTGGTAGTAGTCGGGCGACGGCATGCCGGACTGCTCTGCGTCGAAGGCATCGAGCCGGCGGAAGGAGTAGGGCACGAGATAGCTGTCGCCGACTGCGGTGGCCGGTGGGCCGGGCACCTGCGGCCAGGCGGGGTCGGCCGAGCCGGGACTGTGCGCGGTGGCTGCGGCCAGCCGGACGAGCGCCGGCCGGTGGAACCCGCCGGTGACCACCACGACCGGCCGGCTCCCAGCGTGGTTCACGGCCGCGCGGATCCACTGGGCCATGTACTCCTCCCGCTCGGTGTCGTGCGGCCCTGCCGTCGAACCGTAGCGGAGCAGGTCGAAGTAGCTGGCCAGCCGTTCTGCGAGATCGTCGGTCGGTGGGATCTCGAACAGGTGGTCCCACAGCGCGTCGACGGTGTCGACGCCGAACGTACGGCACAGTCGTCGCGTCACCTCGGCGTACCGATGCTCGGCGTCGGCGTAGCGGTTGCGCCGACCGGTGAACGCGGGATGCCAGGCGGGCAGATCGATGAAGCGCAACTCGGCTCCCACCTGACGGCCTGCGGTGAGCGCGACCCACTCCGGCGAGTACGCGCAGAACGGCGTCCACGAAACGTACCGGCGTTGCGGATCACGGTAGCTGGTGAGGACCGCGACCGGCAGCTCGTGGTCGAGTAGCAGTTCGTCGAGCCGGCCGTTCATCTCTGCCGGACCCTCCACCAGCACGTACGCCGGCCGCTGCGCCGCGATCGTCTCGGCGACGAGCCGGGCACAGGCCGGGCTGTGGTGGCGTACGCCGACGACGGTGACCGCCATCAGCCGGGTAGCAGGTGCCGGGCGGCGTGCATCTCCTGCCACTGCCCGCCGTGGCGCCGGCTGATCTGCTGTTCAAGGTAGCGCCGCAGGCGGGCCAGATCGTCGGGGTTGTCCTTGGCCGCCGTGCCGGCGAGGCAGGACACCAGATCAGCGGCGGAACCTGTCTCGCCCCGCAGGAACCAGCCTCGCAGCCCGACGGCGTGCGCGACCGCCACCGCCTCGGCTGTGCTCATCCCGGCAGAAAGGCATTCAATCACGTCGCCGTCGGACGTCTGCCCGGTGCGCAGCTCACGAAACGTCGTCACCAGCACCTCGAGCACGTCATGTCTAGGCTGGGCGGACACCCCGGAGCGGCGCAGCAGCTCCCCGGCCTCGGCCGCCACCAGCGCCAGCTCGGTGTCGAAGTCGGCGATCGGGAACACCGTCTCGAAGTTGAACCGGCGCTTGAGCGCCGAGCTCATGTCGTTGACGCCCCGGTCGCGGGTGTTCGCCGTGGCAATCACGGTGAAGCCTTCCTGGGCGAAGACCATCGCGTCGTCGCCGGGCAGCTCCGGCAGGGTGAGCACCCGGTCGGCCAGCGGAGACAGCAGACAGTCCTGCACCTCCAACGGGCAGCGGGTGATCTCCTCGAACCGGACGACCCTGCCCTCCGCCATGCCTCGCAGCAGCGGTGCCGGCACCAGGGACTTCCGTGACGGACCGTCTGCGACCAGCAGCGCGTAGTTCCACGAGTATTTGATCTGGTCCTCGGTGGTGGCCGCACCGCCCTGGATGGTCAGGGTCGAGTCGCCGCTGACGGCGGCGGCCAGCAGCTCCGACAGCAGCGACTTGGCGGTGCCCGGCTCACCGACGAGCATGAGACCACGGCCGGTGGCAAGGGTGACCAGGGCACGGTCGATGAGCGACGCATCGCCGACGAACTTGCGGCGGACACCGAGCTTCTCGTCACCGACAATGAACCGCCGCGCCGCCTGCAGGCTCAAGACCCAGCCGGGTGGCCGGTCGCCGGTGTCCGCCGTCCGCAGCCGGGCCAGTTCGTCGGCGTGGCGCACCTCGGCGGGTGGCCGCTGGGCCCGTCGCGCCGTCGCGCCGTCGGCCTGCCCGGTGCCGGCCGCTGACCGGTCGCCGGCGCTCATGCGGTGACCGCCGCGAGATCGCGGGCGAGTTCCCAGACGCTGACCGGCTCGATCTCGCCAAGTCGGACGTTCTGCACCGCGACCGTCGCCAGCCGCTGCTTTGGGTACTCGTCGCGATAGCCGATGGCGATGCCCGGGTCGAGGTCGATGACGACCGCGCCGCCGCCGGGCAGGTCACGGATGAACTCGCGCTGGAAACCGGCAGTCAGTGGATGGCTCCGGTACCAGCCACGCCGCTCCAGGCCGAGGAGTCCGCTCGTGGCCACGGTGATTCCCTCGAACCGGGTGAGGCGGTGCGCCGTCAACTCCGCCTCGGTCAAGGCGGGTGCCTCACGGCCGAGTTGCGGGAACGGTTGCAGGATCTCGTAGTCGGCGAACACCTCGGCCCAGGCGGCGACGGTGCCGGCCAGGTGCACCGGATGGGCGACGCCGACCACTGCGTCGTCGGGCAGCGACACCTGGTCGTCGTCGAGGTCGGCGAAAGTCCGGTCCTCGGCCAGGCGGACCGCGCCGACGAGGTTCCCCCGCTCGTCGTAGTGTCCCCACACCAACCGTCGCGCCAGGTGCCACAGCAGTGGGTGGGCCACGACGAACTGACGGAACTCGGCGCCCGTCCACCTCCGTCGGGTCACCATTGCCTGCTCAAGTCGATGAATCTCCGCGGCGGCGATCGCCCGCACGTCCTTCTTCAGGTCCAGGAACCGGCGGCGGGCGGCGGGCGCGAGGGTCTGGTCGTCCTTGACTCCGGGTCTGGGCAGGTCCCTGCGCTGCTTGCCGTCAGCGTCCCGTACGAATGGCCGGAGCTGTTCGTCGAAGCCGACCACGAACTGTCGCGGACCGTAGTCGAGGGTGAGGCTGCCGGTGGCGTCGAGCCCCAGATCCGGCACGAGCCGGTCGGCGAGCTGCTCCGGCCGTATACCCAGCCTTTCCGCGACCTCGCGCAACTTGAGGTTGGCGCGCTGCCGAAGCGCCTGGAACTTGACCTTCTGCGCGATGAGGTGCAGGTGCATCAAGGCTACTTCGGTGCCGATCGAAGCGAGCACGTCGAGCCCGGCCACGGCCCAGGGGTGCCGGCTCTCGCCGGGCCAGACCCGGATCAGCGGCGCGAGCCGGCGTACGGTCTCATCGTCGCCGAAGAGCCCGAGCGTGGTCAGCGCCCAGCCCTGCGCTGCTGGGGAACCGGCCGCCTGCCACCGCTCGAACAGTGCCCAGGCGAAGCCAGCGAGGTCGCGAGGCTCGCACAGGTCCTTGACGACCGCGACACCGGCGTACGGATGACCGGGTGGCGACATGGCGACCATGGTGACCACATGTTCGACGGCCGACATCGGCAGGACATGGGTTTCGTCCCGGAGCCGGATGCGGGGCAGCAGCCCTAGGCCCAGCCAGGGCGGCAGCTCCGGGATCTTCGGTGGCAGCGCATCGAGCGGATCGCCGGCCAGCAGGTCGTCGAGCGCCGCGACCGCCGGTGGTCCGTACTCCTTCGCGGCCGCGCGTATCTCCTCAGCGTGCCCGCTGCGGACCAGCGAGTCCAGCGCATGGACGGCCTGACGCCGCGCCCTGCCGGGGCCGCCGAACGCTGCCGGGATCAGCGCCCGGGCAGCCGCTGCGGCATGCCGGGTCAACCAGGCCATGGCCGGCACCCGGACCGACTTGAGCCGGTGCAGCCAGTCAGCCATCAGGACGGCGATCTCCGGAGCCGCGTACGGCAAGAGCACACCGGCCATCGCCGCCGGTTCCTGCCGGGCGATGGCGAGCGCTGCAGGGAGTGCGTCGAGCTCGAAGCGGGCCACCACGATACGCATCAAATCTTCGTCGGTCAGCCATGGGCCTGGACGCCAGTTGACGACCAGCGGCCGGGCCAATTCTTCGGGTGCGCCGACGTAGAAATCTTCCAACGTGTCCACGTCTTCGTCGCCCCTACGCACGGAGGCCGCCACCTCTGCCCAGTCGTGGGTGTCATCGCACCGGTCCTCGCCGCCGTCACGCCACCTGTCCCGCTCACCGACAAGCCACACGACCGACGGCTCGTCGCGGCACACCAGATTGTCGACGACGGCCGGTGTGCGGGCCTTGCGCTTGCCGGACCAGGGCGGGCGCACGAGCAGGGTGGGCAGGGCCGGCTCGGGGGCTTCGCGCACCGCTGCCGACGCCGCCAGGATGTCGCGGACCCGTCCGGCGGCGTCGCCCGGCAGCGTCGGCAGCATCCTTTCGGCGGCGCCGGGATCGGCGGTGACGTGTGCCCACAGCAGATCGTCAAGCTCGGGTCGCCGGCTTCCGGCGAGAAGCCGCAGCGCCCGGCCCGGGTACCGCCTCGCCGCGTCCATCACCACCGGCAGCACAAGTTTCTGATCGACCCGATCGAGCAGCAGTTGGAACGCCTCGTCGGTTGGTAGCACGGCCAGAACCGACAACCACCGGCGTCTCTCGGCGGTCGGCCAGTACCCTCCGTCGAGCCAGCCGGCGAGCATGGGTGCCACCGCCGGGCCGACCCCGGCCACGAGGGAGTACAGCGTGGTCGCGTCGTACGGCATCGCTTCGAGCCGGCGGACGTGTTCGGCAGAGACGACCGCCGACAACAGCAGCGACGCCAGCGTTCTGTTGCCGGTGGTGGCGACCGCGGCAACGGTCTCGTCGTGCCAACCGGTTTCGGTGGGCGCGAGGAACACCGCTGCGGCGCGTTGGTGCAAGGTGCCCTTCAGGAACGGGGTGAGGGCGGCCACTCCAGCGGCGTACTGGTCGTCGGGGGCGGCGGCGAGTGCGGCGCGTACCCGGGTGGCGACCGTCCACCGGTAGTTTCCGAAGCTGGAGTCGGCCGGAAGGTACCGGATGAAATGACGCAGGGTCGACAGGTGGCCGCGCTGCAACGAGACCTTCACCTCCAGGGACATCAGTTCGGCGGTGGCCGCGGCGGCGAAGGGAAGGCCACGATCGCCCAGCCAGAGCTCGGCGAAGTCGGGCATCAGGTCCGACTCGTGGTCGGTGGCTTCCTCTATCGCAGCGGCGGCGACCGCCGCCGCCCCCAGCGGGGACGGGCTGCCGGCCAGCTGGGCGAGGCCGGCCGCAGCCACTGCCGGATCGGTGTCACCATGTCGCAGGATCTGCTCGACAGGTCCGGAGAGCTTGTCGACCAGCTTCGCGACACCGTCGCGGGCGGCCAGGTCGGGCTTCTGGACCTCGCCGGCGAGACCTCGGCGGGCAAGCATGCTGCGCAGCCACGTCGCCGGCACGACGAACGTGTCCTCGTCGACGACCTGGTCGCGGCCGGCGGAAGCTGACGTCAACGAGTTCGTGCCCGCGCCACTCACCGAGCCGCTGCTGCGGGTCCTGCCCACTCACGAACCTCCTACCAGACGAAGGTGTGCGCGGCCAGTCGCCGGTCAAGGGGCGTAGGACCCCCGACGGGCAGGTCATCAAGCCGCGAAAGATCACGGTCCACGCTATTACGATCGGATCTGACGGAGTACCTCGACTAGGGAGGAACCCACCAGTGGCTACCGTGACCGATCAGCGCACCGCGACCCTGGCCGGCCCTGCCGGCGCGGACGACGGGCTGCTGCGGCTCCTCGCCGTGCCCGACGACGCCGAGCTGGCGCAGTTGGACGCCTGGTGGCGGGCCAACAACTACCTCACTGTCGGGCAGATCTACCTGCGCGGGAACCCGCTGCTGCGTGAGCCGCTGACGGCCGACCACATCAAGCCACGGCTGCTCGGCCATTGGGGCACCAGTCCCGGGCTGTCGCTGATCTATGCCCACGTGTCCCGGCTGATCCGGCACACCGGGCAGCAGACCATCTACCTGACCGGCCCCGGCCACGGCGGCCCAGCGCTGGTCGCCGCCGGCTACCTGGAGGGTACGTACTCCGAGATCTATCCGGACGTCACCCGGGACGAGCCCGGCATGCTGCGGCTGTTCCGGCAGTTCTCCAGCCCGGGTGGCATCCCGAGCCACGTCTCAGTCACCACCCCCGGTTCGATCCACGAGGGCGGCGAGCTCGGCTACGTCCTGGTGCATGCCTTCGGCTCCGTGATGGACAACCCGGACCTGCTGGCGATCGCGGTCGTCGGCGACGGGGAGGCCGAGACCGGCCCGCTGGAGGGCTCCTGGAAAGGCGTCTCCTTCATCAACCCGGCCCACGACGGCGCCGTACTGCCGATTCTGCACCTCAACGGCGCGAAGATCGCCGGCCCGACGGTGCTGGCCCGCAAGGAGCGCGGCGAGGTCCGTTCGCTGTTCGAAGGCCACGGGTACGAGGTCATCGAGGTCGAGGGTGACGACCTGCCCGGGATGCACTACCGGTTCGCCGCCGCGCTGGCCGACGCCTGGGGCAAGATCCGGGCGATCCAGTCGGCGGCCCGCTCCGGCGACTGGGACGGCTCCCGCCCCCGCTGGCCGCTGATCATCCTACGGTCACCGAAGGGCTGGACCGGCCCGGAGCAGGTCGACGGCATCACCGTGACCGGCACCTGGCGGTCCCACCAGGTGCCGCTGTCCGGTGTCCGCGACAACGCCGACCACCTGGCGATCCTGGAGACGTGGCTGCGCTCGTACCGGCCGGAGGAGCTCTTCGACGCGGCTGGTGCGCCGACCACGACGGTGACCGGGGTCAGCCCCGACGGTGACCTGCGGATGAGTGCCAGCCCGCACGCCAACGGCGGCCTGCTGACCCGCGACCTGGACCTGCCCGACTTTCGTGACTACGCCATCGACGTGCCGCAGCCGGCCCAGTTGCGCGCCGAGTCGACCCGTAAACTCGGCGAGCTGATGCGCGACATCTACACCCGAAACCCGGACCGGTTCCGACTGTTCTGCCCGGACGAGACCAACAGCAACCGCCTCGGCGCGGTCTTCGAGGTCTCCGACCGTGGGTTCATGGAGCAGGTGTATCCGACGGACACCGCGATCAGCCGCAACGGCCGGGTGATGGAGGTGCTGTCCGAGCACAACTGCCACGGCTGGCTGGAGGGCTACAACCTGACCGGCCGCCACGGTATGTTCGCCACCTACGAGGCGTTCGCCATGGTCAGCGCCTCGCAGACGGTGCAGCACGGCAAGTGGCTGCAGGAGGCGGCGCACCTGCCATGGCGGGCCAAGGTGCCGAGCCTGAACATCCTGCTCACCTCGACGGCCTGGCGTAACGACCACAACGGCTTCTCGCACCAGGGTCCCGGGCTGATCCAGGTGGTACTCAACCAGCGGGGCACGGTGTCGCGGGTCTACCTGCCGCCGGACGCCAACTGCCTGCTGTCGGTCGCTGACCACTGCCTGCGGTCCAGGTCGTACGTCAACCTGATCGTCATCGACAAACAGCCGCAACTGCAGTGGTTGACGATGGACCAGGCGATCGAGCACTGCGCCAAGGGTGCCGACATCTGGCCGTGGGCCGGCACCGACGACGGCAGCTCCGAGCCGGACATCGTGCTCGCCTGCGCCGGTGACGTGGTCACCATGGAGACGGTGGCCGCCGCGCACATTCTCCAGGAGCGGCTGCCCGGCCTGAAGGTGCGGGTGGTCAACGTGGTCAACCTGATGACGCTGCCCCGGCCGAAGGACCACCCGCACGGCATGAGTGAGACGATGTTCACCGAGTTGTTCACCGACTCGGTCGACGTGGTCTTCGCGTTCCACGGCTACCCGGGCGCGATTCACCAGTTGGTGCACGGCCGACCGGACGCCGACCGGTTCCGGGTCCGTGGCTTCATCGAGGAAGGGACCACCACCACCCCGTTCGACATGACGGTCCGCAACCGGGCGTCGCGCTACCACCTGGTGATGGACGCGATCAACAACGCACGGCGGTTGCCGCGCGGCGCCGCCGACCTCAAAGCCTGGTGCGAGGCCAAGCTCGCCGAGCACGAGGCGTACGTGGTGGAGCACCTGGAGGACATGCCCGAGGTGAAGGACTGGTCGCTGGGCGACTGGGCCAAGCAGGGCTGACCCCCGCCGCCAACCCAGCGGTCCGCCTGTCGATGTGGCAGGCGGACTACGCTGACGGCATGGCAGTCGTGAAGATCAACGCGATCGAGGTGCCGGCCGGTGCCGGCGAGGAGCTGGAACGCCGGTTCGCCGCCCGGCTGGGCGCGGTGGAGAACTCTCCGGGCTTCCTCGGCTTCGAGTTGCTGCGCCCGGTCGCCGGCGAGGGCCGGTACTTCGTCTACACCCGCTGGGAGAACGAAGAGGCGTACCAGGCGTGGGCGAGCGGCCCGGCCCGGCAGGCGCACGCCGCCGGCGACGGCGAGAAGCCCCGGCCACCGGTGGCGTCCGGGGCGAGCCTGCTCGAGTTCGAGGTGGTCCAGTCGGTGTCCCGCGCCTGATTCACCTGCCGGCGGGGTATGCCTGCCGGCATGACGTGGCTCTGCGTGGCATCCGGCATGCTCCTGATCATCGTCGTGCTGGTGGACGTGTGGCTGACGATCCTGCATCCGGACGCTGAAGGGCTGCTCGCCGGGTCGGTCCGCCGGCTGGTCTGGCGGGCGTCGTCGCTGGCCAGCGGGCGCGGTGCCAGCCCACGCCGTACGCCACTGGTGTGGGCCGGCCCGATTCTGGTGACCGGCACGTTCCTGACCTGGATCGTGCCGTTGGTGTTCGGCGTCGCCCTGCTGGTCTGGCCGTACCTCGACGGCTACCACCGGGTCATCGGATACGGGCCGGCAGGGTTCGACGACGCGTTGTACTTCGCCGCCGGCACACTGACCGTGCTCGGCTATGGCGACATCACCCCGGACAGCCCGGCGCAGAAACTTCTCGCGGTCGGCGTCGGAGCACTCGGGTTCACCCTGTTCGCGGCGTTGGCGACCTACCTGATCGAGCTGATCACCGGGTTGGCGGTGCGCAACGGATTCGCGCTCGCCGTACACGACCAGGTGCGCGACACCGACGGCGCCGGCCTGATCGCCCGTAGCCTGGCCGAGGAGGGGGTCGACGCGGCCCGGCAGCGCTGCGCGGCCTGGGCCGAGAGCCTGCGCGCGCTCGACGACACGGTCCGGCGGTACCCACTGGTGGCGCTCACCTACCGGCCACGCCGACCCGACTACGACATCGAGCCGGCGCTGGAACACGTCACCGAGGCGGCGGTCGCCGCGCTGCTGGCGGCCCGCCGCGCCGAGTGGCGGGGTCTCGGCCCGCGCGCTGAGGAACTGGCCTACGCGTTGCTGCGCACCCAGGACACGATCGTCCGCCGCTACCTGAGCAGCCGGCTGTCCCGGCGGGGAGCTGACGCTGGCGGTTGCGGGGCCGGCCCCGCAACCGCCAGCGACCCCGAGACGGTGCGATCTTTGCAGCGGCTGCACGGCCGCCTCGCCGCCCAGCTGGGTGACCGCTTCGATCAGCCGTTGTCGGACAACGATCGACTCGCCGTCGAGGTGCTGGCGTACTCCACCGTCTTCCTCGACGGGCTGCGCGGCTGGTCGGCGCCAGGAGTGAACCCCGACCTCGGCGGCAGCGTACCGCCGCGCGGCGGCCCGGAACCCCCGGCAGCCCACCACGATCGATGTGATTAGCTGGCCGCTGCCCGACCGCAGCCTGGAAAGGAGATGTCGAGTGTCCGACGTCCTGCTCAGCATCGCGATCATCATCGGAGCGGTAGCCGCGGCGGCGATCGCCGTCACCGTCCTCTACCGGGTCCTGCGGATCGTCGGACGCCGGTCGACGCTGCTCACTGACATCTCCCGACGCGCCTACTGGCCGACTCTGATCATCGCCGCGCTGCTCGCCGCCCGGTTCACCATCCCCGTCGCCACTACCAACGGCTGGCACGGACCCGTACTGCACCTGATCCTGCTGGCCGTCATCGGCTCCGGTGGCTGGCTCGTCGCCACCCTGCTCGGCCTGGCCGCCGACACGGCGCTGCGCCGCTTCCGCCTCGACGTCAACGACAACCTCGCCGCCCGTCGCGCCCACACCCAGATCACCGTCATCCGCCGGGTCGCCTTCGCCGTCGTCGGGGTGATCACCGTCGGGGCGATGCTGATCACCTTCCCCGGCGCCCGGGCTGCCGGGGCCAGCGTGCTCGCCTCCGCCGGTCTCGTCGGCGTCGTCGCAGCCCTCGCCGCGCAGAGCACCCTCGGCAACATCTTCGCCGGCCTGCAGCTCGCCTTCGGCGACGCGCTGCGCCTCGACGATGTGGTCGTCGTCGAAGGCGAGTGGGGCCGCATCGAGGAAATGACCCTCGGCTACGTCGTGGTGAAGATCTGGGACGAACGCCGGCTGATCCTGCCGTCGAACTACTTCACCACCACGCCGTTCCAGAACTGGACCCGGACTGCCTCGTCAGTGCTCGGCACCGCTGAGGTCGACGTCGACTGGAGCCTGCCCGTCGAGGCGATGCGTCGGGAACTGCGCCGCATCGTCGAATCCGAGGCCGCCGCGCCGCTGTGGGACGGCCGGGTCTGCGGGCTGCAGGTCACCGAGGCGACCGGCGGCACCATCCGGACCCGCGCGCTCGTATCGGCCGCCAACTCGTCCGCGTTGTGGGATCTGCGGTGCCTGGTCCGCGAACAGCTCGTCGGCTGGGTGCAGGCCCAGCATCCGCAGTCGCGGCCCCGGGTTCGCGCCGAGGTGGGCGCGGGCGGCCCGGCGGACCAGGCCGCCGACGACGCCAACGGTGGCGGGCCCCTCAGCGGCAACCCCAACGGTGGTACGCCGCAGCAGCGTGCCGCCGAAACCACCCCGGGCGTCGGCGACCAGGACCAGTCCCCGCAGCGGTGAGCACCAGCGCGGCCGTTCTCCCGGCCGCTCAGGGCGGTCTGCCGCAAGCAGCCCGCGCGGTGCCCACCGAGGTAAGTCCGGCGCGGAGTCGATTCCGCGGGAACTTCCACGCGGCCGCGTCCGACTGATCATAGGAAGACCCCGAGCGGGAAGACATGTGCCGGCGGTCGGGGTGGACCCGGTGGCCGGCCTACCCTCACATCCGAACAGGGAGAACACGAAACGTGAACATCAACGGATCGGACCGCTGGCGTACCGCTGTCGCGGTGGTCGGCCTCGCGGCGGTCGGCGTCCTCGCCGGCTGCGGCGACGACTCGTCCGGCACCACCGACACGACCACGGATCCGTCGGCGTCGGCCTCCGCGATGTCCGACAACATGGACTCGGACGGCATGGACGGCATGGACGGGATGATGAACGACCCGTCCGCCACCCCGGCCGACCAGCTCGACGGTGCCGTGGAGGCCACGTTCGCCCTGCTCGACACCCGGCCGCCGGGCACCGACGACGCCGCCGGGTCCGCCTGGCTGGCGCAGACCGACGACGGTACGACGGTCACCGTCACCATGACCGGGCTGGAGCCGGGCGCGCAGTACATGGGCCACCTGCACGCGCAGGAGTGCGCCGCCGACAACGGCGGACCGCACTTCAAGTTCGACGAGAGCGGCCCGGAGACCCCGCCGAACGAGGTCCACCTCGGCTTCACCGCTGCCGCCGACGGCACCGGCACCGCGACCGTCACCAACGAGCAGCAGGTCGGCGACGCGGCCAAGGCGGTGGTCATCCACCCGATGGAAGCCATGGACAACCGGCTGGTATGCGCCGACTTCTGAGTCACGCCACGGTCCTGGCCTGTGCGGGGGTGGCGGCGGTAGCGTTCGCCGCTCCCGCGTGGGCGCACACCGCGCTGGTCTCCGCCGTCCCCGGGCCGGGTGACGAGGTGGCCCCCGGCGTGGCGACCATCGCCCTGACGTTCGGGCCGCTGTCCGGCATCGGCGAGCGGCGGATCACCATCACCGGCCCCGACGACAGCATCGTCGCGGTGGGGGAGGCGGTCGTGGTCAACGCGAAGACCCTGTGCGCCACCGTCGACCCGCTGACCACCGGCGTACACGCGCTCGCATACCAGGCGACGTCGGCCGACGGACACGAGATCAGCGGCAAGTTCTACTTCGAGGTCGTCGACGGTGGCACCGACAGCGGTGACCCGGCGGCCTGCGCCCGCGCGGTGCTGCCGGCACCGGGCGCCGCCGCCGGACCCGCCGGCAGTGATCCGGTCGGCACCGAAGCGGACGCTGATCCGGCCGGCCCCGGCTCCGGGGAGTCGGGCCAGCCGACCGTGCTGACCGCCGTCGCCGCTGGCGTCGGCGGACTGCTCATGCTGGTGCTCGCCGGCTGGCTGCTGCGCCGGCGAGCCCGCCGAAGCCCGCCCGGCTGACCCCGATGCCCGGCCGGCCGGCTGCGGGTGATGCCGTCGGCCGGGCTCAGCCCGACCGGTTGTGCAGCAGGGCCACCGCCTCGTCGACATCGCCCCGCCCGGCCAGCACCGTCGCCAACGCGGTCCGCGCCGCCGGCTCACCCTGGTCGGCGGCCAGCCGCCAGAACCGCTCCGCCTCGACCGGCTCGCCCTGCTCGTGGAGCAGGGCGGCCAGCCGCGACGCCGCATGCCAGTCACCGGCCTGCGCCAACGACCGCAACTGATCCAGATGCCCCCGGTCGGCCAGCAGATCCACCAGGATCCGCCCAGCCGGCGACTCACCCGCCGCCGCAAGATCCCGCAGATAGCCTGTCGGATCCGGCACCGGCTCGATACCTGAGGACTCCGGGCCGAACGTCCGGCTGCCGCCGAACTCGTGCCGCAACTGGTCGTCGAGGTCGTCGGCCAACTCCACCATCGCCCGGATCGCCAGCAGCAGATGGGTCGGCTGGAAATCCACCCCGAGCACCGGAAGCGACGCCCACACCGTGTCCCCGCTGCAGTAGATCCGCCCCAGCGGCATTGTCATCGTCAGATCCGACAGCCGCCGGTACAACGCCTCGGTCGGCTGCACCCCGGTCAGCAACGGCGAGAAGACCTCCACCAGCGGTGGATCCTCCTGGGCCGTACCAGGATCATCGCGGAACCGGCGCGAACGCCGATGTCACCGTCGGAGTCCAGCCGAAGCTGATCGACGGGGGTGCCGAGGAGCGCGGCGACGACCGCCTTCACCTGACCGGCCAACTTGTCCCCAGCGGACAGACCAGCGGACACCCCGACGGTGCCGTTGAGCATGGTGGCCGGTTGGTTGACCACCGGGCGGGCGGCCAGCGCCGCAGCCAGCCGGGTGCGGGTCGGCAGCGGCACCGACGTCGTCGTCGCCACCCCGCCAGCGGCGGCCGCCGCTGCCAGGCCGGTGCCCGCGATGGCGCGTAACGTCACCGCGAAGACGATGATCGGCCGATCCCGTTTGCTGCGCCACGGCCACTGCCAGCGACCCTTCGACTCGGTCGTCGGGCGCATCATGCCGTAGAGGTTCAACGCTTCGGCTACTATGCTGCCGACCAGTCCCCACGTCGCTGCGATCCATAGAGACACATCCTCACTCTACTGATCGTGGTCACCCGTTCACGTGACGGGTGCCGGCCTTGTGGACGTCACCCGTCCTCGGCCCGGTCGGCAACGCCCACAACCTGATCGGCTACTCCTGCAACGGTAGCCGAACGCGGCAATGACCTGACGCAATCGGTTGGGGATCAACTTGTCAGGGTCCCGGCTGGCGCCAGCCGGTAGGAAATGCGATTGTATTCGCCGCAAGGAGCTGACATGTCCGGGCGGGTGAGCACTCGCGTACCGGAAGCGAAGGGGCACGAATGTCCGAGAAGGACGATGATAGGGCTCGCCTGCGTATCGGCGGTTGGCTACCGATCGACGGCGCACCCGGGTCCGTGACGCCCGTGCCGACCGACGAAGCCGCCGCCGATCAGACCGGCACCGACCGGGCAGCCGGCGGCCGAACCGGCGGGCGTCACATGAGCAGTGCCGCGAGTTTCCTCCGCCGGGTCACTCCGTCCCGCCCATTCACCGCGATCGTGCCCCGATCTGCCCGCTACACCGCCCGGCAGGCCGCCGCCGCGGCCGCCGCCGCGAACCGGACCGCCCCGGCACACCTGCCTACCGGCGGGCAGGACGCAGGCGGACCGGACGCCGACACCGCGAACACGCGTGGCACCATCTACGGCCGCAACAACGACCCCGCCAGGCCCCGGCGACTGCTGCTCGGCGCCGGCGCCCTGTTCACCATCGCAGCCCTGCTCGTAGTGGCGATGGTACGGGACGGCATCGGCCGGGAGCCGATCCGCGGCGAGTTCGCCGCCGGCGTACCCAACGTCGACGCCCCAGCCTTCGGCGCCGACAGCCCAAGCCCCGACGTCGAGGCATCGGCCGACGCGTCGGCCGACGCGTCGGCCAACGGCACGCCGGTTGGCGACCCGGCAGCCTCGGGCGGCGCCGCCCCAGACATCGGCATCGACCCCGGCGTCAACCCCAACCCGCATCCCGGCACCGGCGACGCACCCGGCCCGGCCCCCGCCACCACCACACCGTCGGCCGGCAACATGACGCCGCCGGCCGCACCCACCACTCCGGCCACCGTCCCACTCACCCCCGGCAGTCGCGTCGGTCTCGAAGTTGCCGCCATGCCCGGTCACCGGATCCGCCACCGAGACTCCATCGCCGTCGTCGAACCCGTCGACGCTGACAGCAGATCGAAGACCGACGCCGCATTCGTGGTCCGCCCCGGCCTGGCCAGCCGCAGTTGCGTCTCCTTCGAATCGGCGAACGTTCCCGGCTACTACCTGCGCCACCGCGGGTTCCGAATCTTCCTGGACCGCATCGACGACAGCTCACTGTTCCGCGCCGACACCACCTTCTGCCCGGTCACCGGCATCGGCGGCCGGCACACCTCGTTCAAGTCCTACAACTACCCGGACCGCTTCCTGCGCCACGACACCCACAAGCAGATGCGCATCTCACCGATCGGCGACGGCTCGTCGCCCGCGTCGGCTACCTTCCTGATCCGCCCGCCGCTGTAGCGTCGGACCCGCCAGCGGGCCCGGCAGCCGGGCCAGCCTGCCCGGCCGGGCCCGCCGCCGCTCGCCGCAACGACCACAGCGGTGGCCCGGCGGGGGACAGGTGCCGAGGACCGGGCGTACGCCAACCACGCCGTACCAGCAGATCCCGCACGTACTCCTCATCGGTGACCGCATGCCCGGCGAGCCCGGCGGCGTCGAGACGACCATGATGGTCGGCGAGCAGCGCGGTCGCGATCCGCTTGCGCCGCAACCACGGCGCCGCCGCCAGCCACACCAGCTCATGCCCCAGCGTCTGGCCCGGCCCGAACGCCTGATCATCCGGCCCGGCCGGCAGCCGTAACGCCGCCGCCCGATGCTCGTCCCGCGCCGCCCACAGATGCGCGAACCGCCGCCGGTAGATGCCGACCGCGCCGAGATACTCCCGCTCGTGGGCGGTCACCGTCGACAACAGCATCGGGTACGGCTGCCAGACGGCGACCCCTTCCCGGTTGCCGGCCACCCGCACGATCCCATGCGCCAACCCCTGCTCCAACTCCATCTCGAACACCCGCAGGAAGGTGGTGTAACGGTTCGCCACATCACCGATCAGCCAGGCCGCCACCGGGTTCAGCACGAACGCCTCGGCGAGCAGCCCCGACAACTCGCCGATGTCGGCGGCGGTCCCCGCCCGTACGGTCATCTCGGAATCCACGGTCACCCTCCAAAACGGTTGATAGCGGTGGCGGCCCGCGCCCAGGCCAGAAAACGGACGTACGTCATCACCGGGGTCAGCCCCGGCAGGTCGCGGGCGGCATCCTCGGACCGCACGGCCAGATAGATGCACAAACCAATCCGGTCGTACGCGGCGACCAGCTGCTCCTTCGCCGCCAAGCACGGCCACGGGTCGCGGCACAACCGGCACCGCCACGACGGCCGCGCCGCCACATGCTCGACGCTCACCGCCCGGTATCCAGCGTCACGAACTGTCGGGAACCGCATCCCGGGCAGCGCAGCGTCTGCCCGCAGGACGGGCACCAACGCCGCCGCAGCCGGCACAGCAGCAGCCCCGGCGGAATGCCCAACACAAAACCGACGACAATGTACGCGAGCGCGGTCAACATGACGATTTCCTCCCGAGCGAAGATCAATTAATCGGGCGGGTGGGAACGCGTCGGGGCTGGCCCCGCCGCAGTCGATACGGGGGGTCACGACTGCGGCGGGAGACTATGGACAGCACCGGCATGAGTTATCTAACGTGGACGCCATGCAGAAGACAAGGCGTGTTGCGCCGCTATCGCCATGGGCAGCGTCTGGTGAGATTCAATCAATTCAGTGCCGGGTGTCATCACGATTATGAAGGCGCTCGTCAGTTGATTGTCCACCACCTGGTGACTACACTCACCACAGAGGATGAAGGGGGCGAGCGACTTGTCCGGCTCGATCGGCACAACCCTGCTCCGCCGACACATCGGCCGCTGGTTCACCGTCTTGCGGGAGTCCGCCGGCATCAGCCAGGACGCCGCGGCTCGCGAGCTGCAACGCGGCTCCTCGACCATCTGGCGCATCGAGGCCGGCGACGAGCGAATCCGCTTCCGCGACGTCGACGTCCACGCCATGTGCACCCTCTACGCGGTCTCCCCGGAGACCCGCGCCCGCCTGCTCAACCTCACCAAGGAGACCCGCGAGGCACCCAAGCGCGCCTGGTGGCACGACTACACCGAGTCCGCCCTGCCCGCCTGGTTCGGCCTCTACGTCTCCCTCGAAGACAGCGCCGCCATGATCCGCCAGTACGAGCCGGAGTCGGTTCCAGGGCTACTGCAAGTGCGCTCATACGCCGAGACGGTTACGAGACTGCCGGTTGGTCTACTCACAGAGGAACAGATCGCGCACCGCGTCCGAGTTCGGATGGAGCGGCAAGCGCTCCTCACCTCGCCGCGACCGCCACACCTGCGCGCGATGCTCAACGAAGCAGTGCTACACCGCATGGTCGGGGGACCGGAGGTGATGGCACAGCAGCTGCAGCATCTCCTTGCCATCACCGAGCGCCACAGCGTCGCTGTCCAGGTCATCCCATACTCAGCCGGTGCGCACAGCGGGATGAACTCGGCGTTCAGCTTCCTGGCCTTCCCCAATGCCCCGCTCAGCGCTGATCCAGTCGAGCCACCCTTGGTCTACGTGGACACCCTGACCGGAGCGCTCTACCTAAACAAGGCTGACGAGGTCAGGGCCTACGATTTGGTTTGGGACGATCTTGAGAACCGCGCCCTCGACGAATCGGCGTCAAGGGATGTCATCCGTGAAGCATTGGAGGCAATCACTAGTGGACAGCCTGACCGGCGCGACGTGGCGCAAGAGTAGCCGTAGCGGCAATTCCGGCAACTGCGTCGAAGTCGCGACGAATTTGCCCGCCGTCATCGCCGTACGGGACAGCAAGGACACGGCCGGCCCGGTCCTCACCTTCGCCCCCGCCCAGTGGGCCACCTTCACCACCCGCCTGCCGACGGCTGGCAGCGCTCACTGACGTCAACGCCGCTGGGTGGCCAGGCTGCCGGCCACCCAGCGGCGTTGACGTCAATAGTTGATCTAGGAACCTCCGGTGGTCACGCTCCAAGCGTGAGGTTCCAAACCGCCGAATTGCTAGAATTGGGACATTGTCGGCTCGTGATCGGCGCGACATATGTTGATGAAGGCGAATGTTGCCAGCTCGCGAGCCGCTGCGCCGGGTCTCCGGACCCGGCGAGGATCGCAACGGCGTGGCCGGGGTCGGAGGTGGCCAGGAACCCGCCCGGCTGCGCCGGGTCTCCGGACCCGGCGAGGATCGCAACGTCGACATCGACCCGGCCACCTGGACCATCGACCCGACCGCTGCGCCGGGTCTCCGGACCCGGCGAGGATCGCAACATCCGGATCGGACTTGAGGGGCGCATCGACGTCGTCACGCTGCGCCGGGTCTCCGGACCCGGCGAGGATCGCAACGCCGACGGCAATGTCCGGGTGGCCTTCGTGGCCGCCATGCTGCGCCGGGTCTCCGGACCCGGCGAGGATCGCAACCCGTCTGCCTGCAGGCGGACCTGGTCGCGGAGCACGAGCTGCGCCGGGTCTCCGGACCCGGCGAGGATCGCAACAAGCTGGAGGGCCGCGACGTCGGCCACGTGGCGGACCTGCTGCGCCGGGTCTCCGGACCCGGCGAGGATCGCAACAGCAGGGCTTCGAAGGCGACAAGGAATCGGCCGACGCCGCTGCGCCGGGTCTCCGGACCCGGCGAGGATCGCAACGGAGTCAACCCGGCCGCCCTGTTCGGCTGGGGCGGTTGGCTGCGCCGGGTCTCCGGACCCGGCGAGGATCGCAACCCGGAGGCACTGGCCAGTGAGGGCGACGTGGTGCGCATGCTGCGCCGGGTCTCCGGACCCGGCGAGGATCGCAACGACGAAACCGTCGAGTCGGAGTCGGCGTACCAGG
>NZ_JBHMIM010000074.1:0-26362 GCF_048060115.1 Micromonospora sp. LOL_023 | reverse complement strand
CCGACGTGTTACGCACCGTCACCGCCCTGGAGGTCTTCAGAACCACCGCACCGGGTTTTGAATGACCCTCCTTGAATGCCGCTATCAACTGAGGAAGTTGCAGCAGTGAGGCCAAGAACTGGCTGTCGACATCGTCGCTAGGGACGCAGACTGTGTAGGCAGGGCTTACAATGCCAAAAAGTGACGACCTGGCAGAAACGCCTTGCCACATACGCATCGTGTTGTAAACGATGTCTCCCGGATAGACCCGTCGGTACATCGACTTGTCGTCGTTAGAGATATCCCGGCGTCCACTTTCTGCTTGCGGAACCACTCCGTACTCTGCGAGTACAGACAACAGCGGATCGCCTTTCGCTCCCCTTTCGGCTCTTTGCCCAAGAACTCTGCCCAGTGTGGTAACCCGCCACTGTGCCGCATCACTTCGCATAGCCAAGGTCCTTTAAATAGCTCGCAAGTTGCGCGGTGGCTGCGCCGCGTTGGGCTTCGAGGTCGGCCAGGGAAACAGCGTACTTGTCCCACCAGTTTTCCAAGGCGGCCACGACCTGGCGGCGGTGGGCGGCGACGTAGCCGTCGCGGTGTGACGTCAGGTCTGCGTACCAAATCTGCATGACGACGTCTTGCTCCTGTTCGCCGATTAGGTCCGCTCGCGCCTTCTCCAGAGTCACGATGAACTGGGCCTTCAGCTCCCGCTGGCGCTTTCTCGCCTTGGTCAGGTCAGCCTTGAGTTGCTTCAACTCGGCCGGGCTGATTGTCTCCTCCGTCTCCTCGTCCGTCGACTCCTCCTCGTCGTCGGCTGGTGCGGTCGCTGCCTTGATCTGGGCGTCCAGCTCCGCGCGCTGCGCCTCGACGGCGTTCAGCTCCTCCACGTATTCGGGCACGAGTTTGGGCACCAGCGGGTGCTCCAACGGGTCCACCTTGGACTTCTCGTCCTCCAGGGCGGTGCCGATGGTGGTGACCCAGCCGTCGACTACTCCGCCGAAGCCGTGCGTCGCGAGCGTGCGCAGGTCGTACTGGTTGGCGTCCCACCAGCGCACGATGACCGCGACAATCTGGAAACGGTCAAGCAGCCCGACCGGCAGCAGCCCGGTCGTGAACGACTCGATTAGCTCGGTACGCGCCGCCATCAGCCGCTTGGTCGATGGCAGCTCGATGATCAGCTTGCGGTACTCCTCCCACCACGAATCCAGGGCGGCAGCCAGTTCAGCTTCGCGAGCCCGTACCCCCGAATGGTCGGTGACCAGCGCGGCGAGCGCGGCGCGGTCGACGCCGGGGGCGAAGTCGTGGTAGGCGTCGTCTCGGTCGACGAACACACCCTCAGTGGTGAAGCTGTGCGCTGCAAAGAGGTCCGCCTCGCCGGCGACCTCGGCCTTGGGCACGCCGCCGTGCAGGTGGGCGCGAACGTCGTGCGGTTCCGGCGGCGGGGTGTTATCGGCATACCGGCGGATGCTGAGGTTGTCGTCGTTCTCCCGCAGCTCCTCGCGGGTCACGACCCGGGCGTAGCCGGGGATGTCCTCGAACGCCTCGTAGGCGTACACGATCTTTTCGATGTGCTCGGGTAGCAGGTAGTTCTGTGCCCGGCCGGCGGCGTACTCGTGATCGGCGTTGATAAACAGCACCCTGCCCGCCCGCTCAGCCGGCCTGGAGCCTGGGGCGCGCAGCACCAGCACGCACGCGGGGATGCCGGTGCCATAGAACAGGTTCGGCGCTAGGCCGATGACCACCTCGATGATGTCGTCGTTGAGCAGGTTGGTGCGGATGTCCCGCTCGGCACCGCCGCGGAACAGCACGCCGTGCGGCATGACCGTGGCGGCGATACCGTTGCCCTTTAGCACGGCCACCATGTGCTGCACGAACATCAGGTCAGCCTTCTTGCCGCCCTCTGGCGCCCAGCCCCAGCGGAAACGGTTGCTGTAGCGCATGCCGTCGCTGGAATAATTCAGCGAGAACGGCGGATTGGACAGCACCCGGTCGAACAGATCGAGCTGGCCGCCGTGGGCGTGGCGCGGGTTGGACAGCGTGTCGTCGTTTTCGATCTTCGCGTCGGGGATGCCGTGCAGCAGCAGGTTCATCTTGGAGATCGACCAGACGCTGCCGGCGTTCTCCTGTCCGGCCAGGGCCAGGTTGCGCGGATTGCCGCCGTGCTCTTCCACATACTCCTTTGCGTGGATGAGCATGCCGCCCGAGCCGGAGCACGGGTCGTAGACACTCATGCCCTCTTCGGGCTTGACCAGCTGGACCATCATGCGGACCACGGCGCGTGGGGTATAGAACTCGCCGCCCTTCTTGCCGGCCGAGTCGGCGAACTTCTTGATCAGATATTCGTAGGCGGCGCCGAGAAGGTCGGGAAACTCGAAGTCCTCGGTACGCAATCGGTACCGGCTGAAGTGCTTGATCAAGTCCCGGAGCTTCTTGTCCGGAATGCGGGAGTTACCGACCTGCCGGTTGAAATCGATGTGCTGGACTACCCCTTCAAGGGATGCCGGGTTTGCCTCCTCAAGGGCGGCCAGCGCCTTATTGATCTGGTCGCCAACGCCGTCGTGTAGCCGTTGCAGGTGATCCCAGCGCGCATTCCGTGGGACGAAGAACGCCTCACGGTACGACTCGGGCTGTTCGGCCCGGTGCTCCGCCTCGGCCTCCCCGCGGGACTTGAAGCGCTCCAGGACGCGTTCCCGCTCGGCGTCGAACATGTCCGACGCCCGCTTCAGGAACAGCATCCCGAAGATGTACTCCTTGAACTCGGACGCGTCCATCTTGCCGCGCAGGATGTCCGCCGCCGAGTACAGGTGCCGCTCCAACTGCGGCAAGGTCAACTTCCGCACGTGCCTACTCTCCATCCGCGCACGATCAGCCAGCGCGCGCCCTAGCCTAGGGCTGCCGTGCGAGGCCCGTCGGACCGCGCCCATCTCGGCGCGTTGAGCTGCCGTTCGTCGCGTCTCGGCCGGTCAGTTGTCAGGTGGTAGGACGAGGTCCAGGAACTCGGCGTAGGCGTTCTCGCCAGACAGTTTGCCGTCCAGCGCGAGAGCCTGGCGCAGAGAGGAGCCGGTGACCTCGGGCGGAATACCCAGGCCACGCTCGGCCTCGCCGACGATCTCCGCGACGACAGCCCGGGCCTGCCCGGGCTTGTGCTGGATCAACCAGTCGAGCATCCGGGCGATCGCATGATTGATCGGGTAACTCACCTTCTCGTTGCGCACCGTGCGCTGCCAGTCGGCGAGCTCGAACAACACGGCGGCGCGGATCGTCGCTCCGAGATCGCCGAGTGGGACGATCCGGTCGAGGCTGGCGGCAGCGGTCCAGGCGACGTCGTGAGCGACGTCGCGCACCGCAGCCTTGGTACGCCAGCGCAGCGCGAACCTCTTGCGGTTTCTGTCTCGGTCCCACAGGTCGATGACAAAGGCGTTGGTGAAGTAGTCCCACAGCCGGGCCACACCGACTGACAGGTTCTCGTGATCGCGGTCGGCCATGGTGCGGGCGACGCCGTCGCGGGAGCGGCGGCGGGTTTCGGCCCAGTCCTCGGCGACCGGTCGGGACCACATGCTGCGCCCACCGACGGTGGCCTGCGCCAGCGGCACGTCGCTCTCGCCTCGGGTCTGGTAGGCGCGCAGGGTGCTGGCGCCGATCCCGGCGATCTCGGCCAGCTCGGCCACGCCTAGGAGCTGGTCCGCCGCGAGTTCCGGAGCGGTGAGGTGCACGACGCAGCCTGCCAAGTGCCGCCCTGACCCGTGCCGCAGCGCCCATAGCGCAAGGTCGTCACGCCAGCGGCGCGAGGCCACGGGCGTCACCGTGTCGGGGTCGAGATCAGTGATCGCCCACACTGCGCCCTTCCCGGGGTCGCCCTGTGGCAGGTCGGCGGCACTGATCGTCAACGCGGCCGGGACCGGCCGGTTGATGTAGATCTCCCGAGCCCGGTCGAACACCTGCGACGGCCGGTACCACGTTGTGCCGTCCCACCAGTAGCCGCCGGCGCGGAACAGCAGTGCCTCGTCCTCGTAGGACATGTAGGCGCTTACCACGTCCTCGTCGCGATAGAGCACCACCGACCGGCCGTGCTCGGGGTGCCAGCGCACCACCCAGCCCAGATCCGGTCGCAGGACGTCGGTCGTGAAGGCGACCCAGCCGCCGTCCTTGCATGGATCTGTACGGCCCCAGGTTCCGTTGACGCCGGGCTTGCGGCCGATCGCTTCGATCGCGTCCGGGTCGTCCAGCGGCAGGTGGGAGTCGTCAACGAACGGCAGATCCGGAATCGGGTGATCCGTTCGCAACCCGTTCCCCACCGCCATGTACTTGTACGACAGCGCCAAAGCTCAGTCCTCCAAGCGGATGTGCTGTAGATAACTACAGCGTACACGTGACAGGGTGCGCAGCAGCATCTATGAATGAACACGTAAAGCAGACAAAGCAGAATTTTTGATCCTGGTCGAGTCAAGTCACCCGTTCTGGTTCCGCTTCACGCCGGCCGGACGGCGACGGCGTTCACGGCTTAGGCGACCTGGGTATCGATCTCCCGACGGTGCGCGGGGGTTTCGGCGTCCCTCGTCGTAGTTCGGGTACGCGCCAAGCTGCTTACACATCCACATCCACATCCGCCGCCGATTGCCGGCCCGCTCCGGCTACCCGCCGGGCCACGGGTATGCCGCCGTCGACCTGGTCATCCGCCAGACGGATACCGTTGCCAACGGGTGGGCTCCCAGAAGCAAGCCTCGTATCAGACCAATCAGATTTGACGTGCGATCTTGAAGGCACAGCCCCAGGAGAGGGTGAGGCCGGCTCCGCCGTGGCCGTAGTTGTGGATCACCCGGCTCCCGTTGAGCTGCTGCTCTTCGACGCGGACGTAGGCCCGGGTGGGGCGTAGGCCGACCCGGTGCTCGATGACCTGGGCGTTGCGGAGGCGTGGTTCGACATCGGCGCAGCGGGCGATGATCGCGGCGGCGATGTCCGGATCTGGTTCTCGGCTCCAGTCGCCAGGTTGAGCGGTGCCGCCGAGGATCAGGGTCTCGCCCTGCGGGTAGAAGTGCAGCAGATCCGGTGAGAGCGCGGTGTCTTCAGAGAAAAACTCGGTGATGCCGGGATTCTCGACGACGACGAGTTGGCCTCGGATCGAAGTGAGTTCTGGGTCGGGCACGAGGTCACGGGCGCCCATCCCGGTGCAATTGACGATCAGCGGAGCGACCTGAACGGCCTCGTCGAAGGAGCCGATCCGGCGGAGGGCGATCTCCCCTCCCGCTGCCTCCAGCCGCTGTCGCAGGTAGCCGAGGTAGACCGGCATGTCGACCAACGGCGCGGTGTATCGCCAGCCGGTGGCGAAGCCGTCCGGTAGCTCGCTCGGCTTGCACATCCGGAACCCGTCGAGCTGGTTGCCCCACTCCGGCGGTTCGACGGGCTTGCGGGACGCCTCGATGCCGGAGACGAGCCGTACCCCGGTCGCCGGGTCGGTCGCGAGCTGCTTCAAAACCTCCAGTGTCTGGGCGCTCCAGACGCGGACCCGGTCGACGGGTTCGACGAGGTAGGGGCCCCACATCGCTCCGGCGGCGTACGAGGTGGTCTGCTCGGGTGGCTCGGCTGCCCAGATCTTGACCCGTAGTCCGGCTTCGGCGAGGCAGATGGCGGTGGTGAGGCCGGAGACGCCGGCACCGATGACTAGGGCGTCGAGATCGGTGCGGGCCATCGTTTGACCGTAGTGTCAGGCGGGTTGGCGCGCGAGCGCGTTCTCAAGGTCGGGGAGCAGGTCGGCGACGCTGTGGTTCCGCTTCCGTCGGCGGAGTTCCTGCGCGAGTGTGGTGAGCAGTGCGGTGCTGCGGGGTGAGCGGACCTGTTCGAGCCGGGGTAGGGCCATCCGGGTTACTGCGCAGGCGTCGTCGAGTTTGCCGTGGGCGGTGTAGCCGAGGGCGAGCCACGCTCCTTCGTAGAGGGCGCGTCGTTGGTAGGGGACGTCTGGTCGGCGGGCGTAGGCGCCGGTGCGTAGGAGCGCTTCGCCTTTGCGGAGCAGTGCTCGCCCGTCGGTTCCTCTGCCGCAGGCTACTACTTGTCGTCCGGCGAGGATCATCGCGTAGCCGGCCTGGCAGTCGAGGTGGTTCGGGGTGAGGTAGTACATCCACTCCGGGTCGCGGTCGGGATGCCGTTTCGCGAGCTGGTCGTGGGACTCTGCCCAGGTGCGTTCGCACTGGTCGACACGTCCGGCGGCGGCGTGGGCGTACGCGAGGCGCGACAGCACGGACGCCTGGACGCTCGCGGCGGATCGGTCGGAGATCCGGCGGGCGGCATTGCCGAGGCGTAGGCCGTCGTCGGGGTCGCCGAGTGAGGCGGCTTGGAATGCCAGGTCGGCGAGGATGTGCGCTTCCATGGATCGGTATCCGGCGTCGTGCGCGGCGCGCAGGCCGGTGAAGTAGTACCGCTGGGCGAGCCCTTGCTGTCCGGCGTCGAGCGCCTTCCAGCCGGCGAGTTGGGCGAGGTCGGCGAGGGCGACCAGGAGCCGGCGGCTCGTGGCGTCGGTGTGGCCACCGTCGCGGAGTACGAGCAGGACCGCGCGGACCTGGGCGCCGACGTAGCCGAGGCCGGCCGCGCCGCCGCGTTCGTCGTCGAGTAGTTGCAGGCGCGGCACGCTGGCTTCGATCTGTTCGACGAGTGGATCGTCCGGTGTCGCGGTCGGGAGTGTGGTCCCGCCGGCCGGGAGGTGTGCGTCGAGGTAGATGTTCACTGCCTGGGCAAGGGCGGCCCCGGAGACCGCGAGGAACATCCTCCTGTCCACGAGTCCTCCCAACAGCCAGTCCTCTGCGACCAGCATGGTGCTCGCGAGGTTCCACGGTCCGTTCATGCCGGTGCTGGCCGCCATCACCAGCGTGCCATCTGTGGCGGCGGGCTGCCCGTGCCAAAGGTCCCCTGCGGTCACGATGCGGCCGAGGCGGCGGGAGATGACGTAGGCGGTCAGTGCCGGTAGCGGCGGGCGTGGGATGCCGCCGGCGTCGCGCCAGTGGTAGGGCGCGGTTTCGGCGAGTGTGCCGGGTCCGAACAGCCGGTTGATCTCCCGAGCGAGAGTGCGCGGGGTGAGACCGGCTTCGGCCATGTGCGCGGCGAGGGTTTGGTTGGTGCGGTCGGGTGGCGATCCCATCGGCTCCTCCGCAGGGGTCAACCGACGGTACCGCGAAGCCGCCAGATCATGTGTCCGCTGTGGCCAATGCAAGTTGACGCTCTTGACGCTTTCATCCCCTGCCTGGGCGGTGCCGGTTCGCGGTCTGCTGGATGCGTCCCCGCCGGCGTACCGCAGAGAAGGGCTGCGCCGGCGGGTAAACACCTCGACGGGCGAGCGGAGGACCTGATGCGCACTTCGGCGATGACCCAGACCAAACCTCCATGGGACTGGGAGTTCGACTGGCACCTGACGAACCGCTGCAACTTCTTCTGCGAGTACTGCCACCCGCAGATCCGTTTCGTGCTCAACCGCAAGCACCTCGACGAACCGACCCCGGACCTGGTGGTCCGTCGCTTCGACGAGCTGGGCAAGGTCTGCCTGGTGCACATGTCCGGTGGGGAGCCGTTCATGTTCCCCGGGTTCGTCGAACTGTGCCGAGGGTTGGCCGGCAACCACTTCATCAGCATCAACACCAACCTCGCCTCCGACGACATCGCGGAATTCGCCGACCGCGTCCCGGCCGGCCGGGTGGCGAAGATCGTCGCCGCGATTCACCAGCCCGAACGCGAGCTGCGCGGGCTGGAACTCGACGCCTACGCCCGTAACTACCTGATTTTGCGGCGCGGCGGGTTCGACGTGACCGCCTTGTACGTGCTGTATCCGCCGCTGCTCGGTCGGTTCGCCGCCGATCTGGATCGGTTGCGTGAGCTGGGCGTGGACCACATCCGAGCCAAGGTGTTCAAGGGCGTACACGAGGGCGTCCGCTATCCGGAGGGCTACACCGACGAGCAGAAGGCGTTGGTGCTGGCCAACTCCGGCGAGTACGTCTTCAACCGGCCCTACCTCGACGGCATGCTCTCATTCCGAGGCCAGGCGTGCACCGCCGGTGTCACCTCGTTCAAGGTCACCGTCACCGGTGATGTACGCCGATGCGCTTCCGTGCCTACCGGCTACGGGAATCTCTACGACGGCACCTTCCGGCCTGCCGACGTCAACGAGCCGTGCCCCGCCAAGCGGGTGCTGGTCCTGTCGCAGTGCCTGTCCTACCTCGTCGATCCTCCGGTCCGCCCTGAGTTGGGCGTCGACTCGGACGACCGCTGACCACGAAGGGCGTTCCCCATGCAGATCTCGATTCGTCACGCCTGCGTCGATCCGGACGACCAACCGTTCGACGTCGCCGAACGCAAGGGCGTCGGCCACCCGGACAGCCTCGCCGACCTGGTCGCCGACGCCTTTTCTCAGCGCTACTCATCCTGGTGCCTGCGCGAGTTCGGCGCCATCCCCAACCACTGGGTCGACAAGGTCAACCTTGTCGGTGCCGCAGCCGACGTCCGCTTCGGCGGCTTCGACATCCTCAAGCCAGCCGACTGCTACCTCTTCGGCAAGATCACCGATCAGGTCGGTGACACGCAGGTGCCCATTGAGGACATCTTCCGGGCAGTCGTCCTCGACATCCTCCCGACCGCACTTGGCGACTACCGCATCCTCGAACACATACGCCTGCACATCAACAACACGCGCGGCACCGCCGTTGACCACGACCCGAGGTTCTACCGCCCTGGCGAGGCATTGGACATCAACGCCGTGCTCGCGACCGAGTCCGTCGCCAACGACACCGTCGTCTGCGTCGGCGCCGGCCGCCGTGGACTCGCAGCCGACCTTGCGATACGGCTGGAACGACGGCTCACCAGCGTGGGATTCCGGCAGGTCGTGCCGGGCGCCGGTACCGATGTGAAGGTCATGGTGGTCCGGATCGGGTCGGCGCTGGAGGTCACGGCCGCTGTGCCGTTCCATCCCGAACTGGTCGGCTCGTGGACGACATACCGCACAGCGCTCGCCGAGGCGCAGAGTACCGTCTCCGCCGAGTTGAAGTCTCTGCTCGACCAGGATCCCCGGTCCCGGACCGTGACCGGCCTGTCGCTGCATCTCAACACGAAGGATGTGCCGGGCCGCGGCTACCTGGCGCCGTTCGGCACGTCGCTGGGCAAGGGCGACTGCGGTGCGGTCGGGCGAGGCAACCGGTACAGCGGAGCCATTGAGCCGCTGCGTCCGGCGAGCGGCGAGGCGCCTGCCGGCAAGAACCCGGTTCACCACGCCGGCAAGATCTACACCGCGCTCGCGGCCGAGGCAGCCGAACGGGTGCTGGCCGAAACCTCGGTGTACGCCGAGGTCACCATCGCCGCCCGCAACGGCGGCCAGCTCGACGATCCGGCACACGTCCTGGTTTCAGTGGACCGCGAGGTCGACGCCGCGACCGTGGCCGAGATCGAAGAGGCGGTGCGCCGTGCCGTCGCCGGGGCCGCCACCTTCGCCACACGGTTCCTCGCCGCCGAGCCGCTGGCCCGGTTCCGCAACGGAGTCCCGCTATGACCACGAAAAAACTGTCCGATGTGCACATGATGCACCTCGCCGCTCTCCGCGCCCAGTCTGCGGTGATCGACGCGGAAGGCCTACGCATCGGCTCGCAGTATGTGATGTTCTTCGCCGAGGCCAACCTGATGCGCGAGCACGTCACCCGCCTCACCGAGGGTTTCACCCGTCCCAACGTGTTGGAGGTCGGGCTCGGCCTCGGCGTGTTCGCCACCCAGCTTTTGGAGCGTGAGGTCGGTTCGTTCACAGCGATCGAACCTCACCCAGAGGTCGCGCTGATGGCGCGCACCCGGGTGGTCGACGCCTTCGACGTGCCGGTGCGGGTGCTCGTCGACCCGTGGCAGCTGGTGACGCTGCCCGCCGACGCCTTCGACGCGATCATGTACGACACCTGGCCGCCCGACGGCCACGCCGACTCCGACTTCGCCGAGTTCGTCGCCCACGTCGCGATGCGCTGCCTCCGGCCAGGCGGCCGGTTCAGCTTCTTCCACAGCGGCACCTCGATCGGCCCGGCCCGCCGTGCGGTCCTCGACCGACACTTCGCGAAATGGACCGCCTACCCGCACACCATGCCGGCAGAGCAGACCCCACCGCACTGGACCAAACCCAGCCGCGACTTCCTCGTCCCGATCGCCACGAAAGGTGGTGCCTGATGGCCTCTCCGATCGCGCCGGCGGTCTCCGCACAGCAGATCGACCGGTTCGCCTCCCACGGATACCTCGTCCTGCCGGACCTGGTCCCGCCCGCCACTATCCAGAAGCTCCGCGTCGAGGCCGACACGCTCCTGCGGGACCGGCTTGCCCGGATGGTCGCCAGCAGGACGCTCGACCCGCGCGTCACCTGGTGGCGTCTCGCCAGCGGTGTGCCGTACGTCCTCAAGGTCAAACCGGTGGTCGACCTGTCCCCAGCCGCCACGGCGATGGCGGACAGCCTCGCGTTGCGTGGTGTCGTCGCCGACCTGCTCGGCGCGCCACCGAAGCTGATGGACAACAAGCTCATGTACAAGCAGACCGTCGACATCACCGCCGGATGGGCGACGCTTCCGGTACTCGGTGAAGAGGTCCGCAAGCACACCGACGCCGCCTACTACGCGACACGCGGCTACCCGCGAGTGCTCACCGTAGCCGTCTGCCTCGACCCCTGCACCGAAACAGCCGGTGCGCTGCGGGTCTGGCCTGGCAGCCACCGCCACACCATCACGATGATCCCGACCGCCAACCAGGGACCCGTCGTACCCGACACCGCCGCACCCGACGAGGCAGCCCTGACCCTGGTCGCCGAACCCGGCTCGGTGTTGGTCTGGGATGCCGCCCTGGTCCACGCCAGCGGACCCAACACCTCCGGCCGCCCACGTCGACTGCTCGTGCTCGGCTACAGCCCCGCCAACCCGGCCAACGAGGAGCCGCGATGAAGATCCTCGTGCTCGGCGGCACTCGATTCGTCGGCCGGCACATCGTGGAGGAATGCCTCCGACGCGGAGACGACGTCACCGTGCTCTACCGGGGCCGCTCCCCGTCACCCTTCGCCGGCATCGCCCGCCACGTCCTGACCGACCGACGCGCGCCAACCGTCGAAGCCGCCGCCGTCCTCGACGAGTTGTGGGACGCGGTCATCGACACCAGCGCCCGCGACGTCGACGATCTGAGCCCCGTGCTGCCCCTGCTCGGCGACGTCGGTCAATACACCTTGCTCTCCACCTGCGGGGTGTATCGCAGAGCGCCCAGTCGACACGGTCTGACCGAACGGGCAGCCACGATCCCAGCTGACGCCTCCCACCCGGTACGTGCATCCGCGACCCGCAAACTGCGCTGTGAGCGATACGTCCGGCGTCGCCTCGACCGGATCAACGGACCCTTGCTGATCGCCCGCCTCGGCCTGGTCATCGGCCGGTACGACGACAGCGATCGCCTCGCCTACTGGCTGGAACGCGCCCTGCGCGGCGGCGACGTCCTGGTCCCGATGGATGACCGACAGGCCATCCAACTCATCGACGCCACTGACGTCGCCCACTTTCTGCGCGACGCCGTCGACCATAAACTCACCGGCGTCGTCAACGTCGCCGGTGCCCGAACCGACGCCCGGACCCTGGTGGACACGGTCCTGACCCGCGCCGGCCGCGCCGTCACCCCCTGCCGGGTGGGCGAGGACTTCGCCCTTACCCACCGCCTACAGCCATGGACCGAAATCCCACTATGGCTACCCGCCAGCAGCCCCGAACTGGCGCTCATGTCGGTCAACAACAGCCGCGCCACCGACGCCGGCCTCATCCTCCGGCCCCTTCCCGACAGCATCACCGACGCCCTCGGCTGGCAGGCGTTACGGCGCGGCTGGTCACAGCGCTGGCTCGACCACGCCCGCGAGCGGGACCTGATCCAGCGGTGGCGGGGGTGACGACATGCTGCCCTACACCCAACCCGCGCCGTACCACTCCCAATGGGGCGAGGACCGCTGGCTCGCCGAGCACTACCATCTCCCGACGCACGGCGTCTTCGTCGACATCGGCGCTGGCGACGGCGTACGCGGCAGCAACAGCCTCTACTTCGAAAACCGCGGCTGGCGCGGACTCTGCGTGGACGCCGACCCCCGCAACCACCCACAGCTCCGATGCCGCTGCTGCGCCGTGGACACGTGCGCCGTATCCGCCACCCCCGGCCTCTGGCCATTCGGCCTGTACGCCCACAAACCATCCTGGTCAGGTCTGCAGCGGCGCGGTACGGACTACCAAGAGATCCTCGTCGCGTGCCGCACCCTGGAAGACCTTCTCGGCCAGTGGTGCATCGACCAGATCGACCTGCTCAGCATCGACGTCGAAGGCACCGAACTCGACGTCTGGGACTCCTTCGACCACACCCGCCACCGGCCAGCCATCGTCATCGTCGAGTTCGACGACGACCACCCCGAGCGGCACCGCCGCACCATCCACCGCCATCTCGGCTCCGACACCTACGAGCTGGTCCACGAGACACCAGCGAACCTGATCCTGCACCGAACAGACCGACCTTGGCGGCGACGCCGATGACCAGGCCCGGACTACCGATCAACCAGCTACTACCCGACGGCAAGGTCATCGTTGTCTGCGGACGCGCCGACGACGCGGCAGCCTGGCAGGATCTGCTCGGCCCAGCCCGGTGCCTCGCCCTCGCCCTGGACGACGGGCCACCCGAGACCCGCCGCCACGCACTGCCCGGCGCATCCAGCCACCTCGCCTGGCAGCACCACGCCATCGGCGGGCTCGACGGCTCCGGCTGGCTCGCCGGGCCGGCAGACGCCTTCGACCCCGACAACGCCGCAACGCTCGTCCTGCCCGACCCGCTCGATCCGCCGCATGCCGGCGTCCGTAGACGGATCGGCGTCAGACATCCCGCGTGGCGACTCTTCGAAGACAAGACCGTCGTCGACACGCTCTGGGATGTTGCCGGCTTCCCCCGAGCACCGTCGGTCATCAGCGACGGCACCGCTGACCTCGCCACGCTGGGGGCGATCGTCGACCAAGGCACCGGAGTCGTCTGCTCCTGCCAGCCCATCGGCGCCGGCCCGTCGGCCGGCGGCGACGGTATCTGGTGGTGGCGCGACGGTCCGCCACCGACAACCATCCCCACCGCCAAGCCCGGAGCCTGGCGAGTCCGGCTGATGCCGCTGCTCGAAGGCGTCCCCGTCCGCCTGCACGGGATGACCCTCGCCACCAGGGTCATCCCGTTCCCGCCCATGGAGCTCGTGACACTTCCCCGAACTGGGCAGGGGAGCTTCCTGTGCGCTGGTGCTGTTCCCACCCTCGGGGACACCGCCGACCTCGTCGCCCAGACCGAACGGATCGGGGCCGGTCTACGCGAACGTCTCGGCTACCGGGGCGGCTTCTCCGTCGATGGCATCCTCACCGCCAGCGGCTTCCTCCCCACCGACCTCAACGCCCGGCTTACCTCCGCTATGGAAGCGGCGCCCTCCGCACGTCGAGTCCTGCTGCACGCGGTCAACCTCCTCGCGAGGGACGGGATCGAGCCTGGCACCAGCGTCGTCGAACAGTTGGTGGCGGAGATCTTCGCCGCCGGCGCCACCTGCACGATCTTCGGCGCCGCAACAAGGGCCGACGAGAGGGCCACTCAGGAGGCGTCGGTCCGCTGGGATGGCGACCGGCTGGTTTCCGATCCGAGCGGAGCCGATGGGGCTCTCGTTGTCACCCCGTCCCCGCGCGGTTGGCTGCTGACCGCGACCCTTGCCACCGCCCGGCTGCCGGGCGGTGGCCGGGTCGGGCCCCTGGCACCCGAGGTCTTCCGAATCAGCGACGAGGTTCTCGGCACCAATTTCGGCAACCTCGCACCGCCATTCGACACGCAGCCGACCACCTGCCTCCCGAGCCCCCGGGCGGCGTAGGAGACGCGATCGCTGCTACATGCGGTCCGGGGTGGCGATGCCCAGTAGGTGCAGACCCTGGCGCAGGACTCGGGCGGTCAGGTCGCACAGGGCGAGCCGGCTGTCGCGTACTTCGTCTTCGGCGCGTAGGACCGGGCAGTGTTCGTAGAAGCCGCTAAAGGTGGTGGCGAGGGTGTGCAGGTAGCCGGCGAGCCGGTGGAACTCCAGGGTCTGTTCGACGCCGGTGACGACAGCACCGAAGTTGGCCAGTTCGAGGGCGAGGGCGTGTTCGGCCGGATGCGAGACCAAGATCGGCGTACCGGTGGGTTGCTCGATTCCGGCGCGGCGGAAGATGGACCGGATCCGGGCGTGGGCGTACTGCAGGTACGGGGCGGTGTTGCCGTCAAGGGACAGCATCCGTTGCCAGTCGAAGACGTAGTCCTTGATCCGGTCGGTGGACAGGTCGGCGTACTTGATGGCACCGATCCCGACCGCGCGGGCGACCTCGGCGATAGCCGCGTCGGGCAGGTCGGGGTTCTTCTGCCGGGCCAGCTCGGCGGCCCGGGTCACCGCCTCGTCGAGCAGGCCGACGAGTTTGATTGAGCCACCGGCGCGGCTGCGCAGCATTTTGCCGTCCGAGCCGAGGATCGAGCCGAAGCCGATGTGTTCCGCCTGGGTGGGCGGGTGCAGCCAGCCAGCCTGCCGGGCGACCGCGTACACCATCTCGAAGTGTTGCCGTTGCGGTAGGCCCACGACGTAGAGCAGCCGGGTCGCGCCGAGGTCGCGGGTCCGGTGGCGGATCGCCGCGAGGTCGGTGGCGCCGTAGCCGTATCCGCCGTCGCGTTTACGCACGATGATCGGCAACGGCTGCCCGTCGCGGCCGGTGAAGCCGTCCGGGAAGACGCAGGCGGCGTCGCCGCTGTCGCGTAACAGCCCGAGCCGGTCCAGTTCGTCGGTCACCGGGGCGAGCATGTCGTTGTAGTAGCTCTCGCCGTAGAAGTCCTTGTCAGTGAGCAGGACGCCGAGCTGGTCGTAGACGGTGAGGAAGTACTTCTCCGACTCGGCCACGAGCATCCGCCACAGCCGCAGGGTCTGCTCGTCACCGCTCTGCAGAGCGACCACCCGCAGCCGGGCCCGTTGCTTGAACGCGTCGTCGGCGTCGAACTTGACCCTGGCCGCCTTGTAGAACGAGTCCAGGTCACCGACGGACAGTTCGTGGGCGGCCTCCGATTCGCCCAGGTCGAGCAGGTGCTCGATGAGCATCCCGAACGGTGTGCCCCAGTCGCCCAGGTGGTTGGCCTTGATCACCCGGTGCCCGAGCCATTCCAGCAGCCGTACGGCGGCGTCACCGATCACCGTCGACCGCAGATGCCCCACGTGCATTTCCTTGGCCACGTTCGGCGCCGAGTAGTCGACGATCACTGTCTGCGGGGTGGCGCTGGGTGCGACGCCGAGCCGGGTGTCGGCGGCCATCGTCGACAGCAGCGAGCCGAGGGCCGGGTCGGCGACCGTCAGGTTGATGAACCCCGGACCGGACACCTCGACGGCGCTGCAGAGGTCCGCCAACTCCGCCCGGCCGACCACCTCGATGGCGATGTCCCGTGGTGGGCGGCCGAGCCGACGCGCCAGGGGCAGGGCGGCGTCGGACTGGAAGTCGGCGTGCTGCGACCGCCGCACGACCGGATCGACCGGACCGCCGGCCACCGCCGCAAACGCCTGCGCCAGCCGGTCGGCCAGCAGTTTCTCAATACTCATCAGGTACGCCAATCATGCTCCGACCCGCCTGGCGGCAGGGAGACAGGTCATCCGGGAAAGACTCGGGGAGCGGATCGATCGACGACCAGAGGTGACCGGCGGGGTCGATCCGCCGGTCACAGAAAAGGGTTCAGCTCAGGCGGTCGAGTGCGGCTCGCAGGCGAGCCAAGGTTCGCTCACGTCCGAGGATCTCGATCGACTCGAACAACGGCAACCCGACGGTGCGGCCGGTCACCGCGACCCGGACCGGCGCCTGCGCCTTACCTAGCTTGAGTCCTCGCTGGGTGCCGATCGTCTCCAGCGTCGACTTGACCACCTCGGCCCGCCACTCGCACGTCCCGTACGCCTCGACCACCGCGGCCAGCAGCGCCGGGGCATCGGCCTTCATCGCCTTCGCCCACGCCGCCTCGTCGGCGACCGGCTCATCGAGGAACAGGAAGTCGACCATCGGCACGATCTCCGACAGCAGCGCGATCCGGGTCTGCGCCAACTCGGCGACAGCGGCGAACGCGGTGGCGTCGTACGCCTCCGGCCGCCACGGCACGGTATCGCCGCGCAACCACGGCTGGCACGCCTCGATGAACGCCTCCACCGAGAACGCCCGGATGTAATCCCCGTTGAAGGCGCGGAGCTTCTTCACGTCAAAGAACGCCGGAGACGGGTTGACGTCCTCCAACCGGAACTCCGCCACGATGTCATCCCACGGCAGGATCTCCCGATCACCCGACGGCGCCCAGCCGAGCAACATCAGATAGTTGCGCATCGCCTCGGCGAGATAGCCCTCGGCACGGAAGTCCTCCAGGGCCACCCGGTCCCGACGCTTGGACAGCTTCTGCCGCTTCTCGTTGACCAGGATCGGCGCATGCACCCACACCGGAGGCTCAGCACCCAACGCCTCCCACAACAGCTGCTGCTTCGGCGCGTTCGGCAGGTGCTCCTCAGCCCGGATCACATGGGTGACGCCCATGACCATGTCATCGACCACGTTCGCCAGCAGGAACACCGGCGACCCGTCGCCCCGGGCGATCACGAAGTCCTCGATCAGCGCGTTGTCGAAGGTCGGCTTGCCGCGCACCAGGTCGACGATCACGGTCGAGCCGTCGTCCGGCGTACGGAACCGCAACGCGCGACCCTCCCCAGCAGGCAGACCACGGTCCCCGCAGAAGCCGTCGTAACCCTTGTGCTCGCTGCCCGTCCGGGCGATGACCTGATCCCGGGCGCAGTCGCAGTAGTACGCGCGCCCGGCGGCGAGAAGTCGGTCGATGGCCTCGCGGTGGTGCTGGGCATAGTCGGACTGGAACAGCGGGCCCTCGTACTCACTCGGACCGATACCGAGCCACTCCATCGCGTCCAGGATGCCCTGGACCCACTCCGGACGGTTCCGCGCCGCGTCCGTGTCCTCGATCCGCAGCACCATCGTCCCGCCCGACTGTCGGGCCAGCACCCAGTTGAACAGGACAGACCGGGCATTACCGACGTGGAACATGCCCGTCGGGGAAGGCGCGAAGCGCACACGGATATCGGAACTGGCCACGGATAGCAGGCTACCGAACTACCTCCGCATACCTTCACCGATATCCGGCTGGCCGCGCCCCGAGCCACAGCGATGCCCTGCTCGGTTCAGCGGACCGCCGCGCGCCCAGTCGACCCTTCGGCTACTTGCGCCACCACGCGGCCTTGCCGCGCATGCCGTGGTGCCAGGTGTCGGCTTGAAGCCGGGCGTTGCCGGCGACCTGCCGGTCGCGTTGTGAGCGGTAATCGCGGTAAGGCTGGTGTGGGTTCCAGTCACCGATGAAGGGCCGTAAGTCGTCGGGCTCGGGCTCGATGTCGAAATCGATGCTGGCGAGGGCCTGGTCGCCAGAGGTGGGGTCGAGGCGATCGGCTGCGGCTCGTGCCCACGTAATCCATCGGGTGCGGTTCTCCGAGCCGGCCGGTTCGTCGAGCGCGGCTCGTTCGAGGGCGTCACAGAAGGCGCGGATCTCGCTGGCGGAGACCCAGGAGTCGTAGGCCCGCCGGAACTCCTTCCCACGGAGAAGTTCGGCGGCCTGAGGGCGGGCCTCGTCGAGGGCCGCCTGCCAGCGGCGGCGCTCCTCAGCCCGCTTCCTTTCCTGCTCGGCGACGTATTCATCGTGGGCTCGCTTGGCGGCCAGCTTCGCTTCCTCATCGGCGACGATGCCGGCCTCGACATCGCGGATGATCCGAGGGAGGCGTTTCTCCAGTTTGGTGCGTTTGTCGTCGGTCCAGGTGTCTTTCATGTTCCAGCCGGCGCGGGCGATCTCCATCCGCAGACGGCCGGAGGCGATCTTGTCGGTCTTGGGAAGCACCAGCCACCGGTTCCGCCGCAGCTTCCGGGCCTCCTCGTCGGTAGGGACGTGCGGGACTTCGTCGTACTCCTCAATCAGCCTGACCCTTCGACGGGTCTTGTCGATCTGTAGGTAGACGGAGGGGTTCTTGGTCTTGGTGTTCACCCCGACCCGGTGGCCTCGTCGGCGGGCCTCGGCGGCGAGGCCACGGATCAGGTTCAGCGCCCTGGGGACGGATGCCGTCGTGACCTCCAGCCCGGCCGGGTTCTTGTCCAACGCGGCGAACACAAGGTCAGGATCGGTGGTGACGCGGCGGGTGTTGAGCCGAATCCGGTTCCAGTCCGTCTCGTCTGGGGCTTCGTCGTTGGACAGGCGGATGATCAAATCCCCGGCGGCGCGGCCAGTGTGCTTGAGGTGGAATCCAGCGGGTACGAGGTTGTGCTGCTTGGCCGCGTGGATGATCCGCCGATATAGGGCGCGCTCGTCGGGATCGGGACTCTCGACTAGTACGGTTCCGCCCTCGGCTTGCAGGCGTTCGACGAGTTGTCGGGCCTGTTTGACCGTCGTGGCGGCTGGGGACCGCGTCGAGCCGGCCGTCGTCGCGGCGTCACCGTCTCGTGGCCGGGCCGGGGCCGATTCGCCTTGCTTGGCGGTGACGGTGGTCCGTTCGCGCTGGCGGGGTACCGTCGTGCCGATCAGAAGGCGGTCGGGGTGGTCAGGGTGGATGCCGTTGTCGAGATAGAAGCGGCCGGCATCGGTGATCTGAGCTCGCCACACTCCGCCTCGGCGGCTGATGTCGACGAGGCGACGGGTCTGCAATGCCCGCGCCGAGTGGCGCTGGTCGACTCCGTCAGGGCTGCTGAGGTCGTCCCCGGCGCCGATCCTCCGCAGCAACACCAGTTGATGCTCCTTCAGCGGATCCCATCTCTGCACGGTCTCGACTTTCGACGCCTTTAACCTGATCCGCAAGGAGCGACACCCGTCTTTGTGTGGACGCAGCCGGACTCACGCGCACGCAGCAGGACTCAGATACACAAAGGCGGATTGCAGTCAAGTCGTGTTACTTGATTGTTATCTCAAATTGATTGACCTGGGGTGGGTTGCCGGGGCGTACTGGATGGGCGTTCCCTGCGCGGCCGGTTGTTTCGGCCGTGTCATGTCGCGGGCGGCACCTCGTGTGGTGGCGCCTGTCGTCGTTCGTGGCCCGCGTGGGCCACGGTCAAGGGCGCAGAGTGACGGGAGGACCGCTGATGAAGGACTTCACGCCGGCGAGTTAGCCGTCCGCCCACGGCAAGCTGTTCGCGACTGTCGTGGCGAGCCTGGCCGACGCGCACCGCACGGCCCTGACACTGCCGTGAGGACTGTCGGCACCGCTCAGGCTGTGCCCCGCTCCGCCGCCACCCCTGTTCTTTTGTATCGACGGCAACCTGCCTGTCAGGTTGCCGCGACTTCTGCTGCCCGAGTTCCGGTCTGCCCCGTGCGCGGTGGGCTTGTTCGTTGACACCTCCACAGTGACACCTGACCTCCGCATGTCGAGATTCGCCCGGCCGGGCGTCACCCGGCGCGGATACGCCTGCCCACCGTCACGACGCGCACCACGCTGTCCCGTCCATGCCGCAGACGAACCCCCCTTCTCACCTTGGAGTACACCCTGTCCACGCATCCACTCTCGCCGCCGCTGGCGGCTGCCGCATCCTCAACGTCCCGCGCTGACAGATCCCGGCTTGACCTCCCGTTGCCGGTCCCGCCGGGCGTCCTGCTTCACGTCCCGTTTCACCCGGACCCCCCAACGGACCCCCACCGTCGTCTCACACCGCAGGTCAGCGCCGCTGTCCAGACTCACTCGAACGCTGCGACTGACCCTCCCCACGGGTCTCTCCCCCCGGGGAAGGTGGTGAGGGATGGCTGATCCGGTGCTGCGGGTCCAGTCCCAACTCACCACCCGTGACCTGATCCTGCTCGGCTGGCTCGCCGACCACGGGGTCCTCACCTCCTTCCAGATCGCCCACGCCCTGTTCCCGTCGGTCGACTACGCCCAGGAACGCCTCCGCGCCCTCACCCAGCAGTTGGGGGTGGTGGACCGGTTCCGGCCGCAGAGACCCGACGGCGGTTCCTTCCCCTACCACTACGTCCTGGCCCAACTCGGTGTGGAAGTCGTCGCCGCGCAACGCGGCGAGGAACTGCCCCGCAAGGACCGCGCCCGTAAACGCCGCTGGCATCTCACCCGCCGGGCGAACCTGCCCCACCTGCTCGGCGTGAACGGCTTCTTCACCGACCTCGCCGGACACGCCCGCACCCACCCCGGCACCGCACTGCTGCGGTGGTGGCCGGCGGCCCGCTGCCAGCGGACCGGCGCCTTCGCCGAGCCCGGCGATGACGTCTCCGCCTTCGCCTACACCCCCAGGTCACGGCCCGACGGGCACGGCATCTGGGTCGAAGACGGCCAGCGGGTCCCCTTCTTCCTCGAGTACGACCTCGGCACCGAACGGCCCCTGTCCCGTCTCGTCGACAAGATCCACGGCTACCACGACCTCGCCAACGTCACCGGACGGTTCTGGCCGGTGCTGTTCTGGCTGCCGTCGTCGCTACGCGAGCGGCACCTGCATCAGGAACTCACCACCGCCGGGGTCCGCTACCCGGTAGCCACCGCCGTGCACCGCGAAACCACCGGCATGAACCCAGCGGAGCCGGTGTGGCAGCTGCACCACGCAGCTGTGCCGCCGCTGCGCCTGGCCGACCTCGCACTACCCGACGGCGACTCGGGACAGCCGGCCTGAACCGCACGCGCCGCCAACCACAGACCGGACACGCCGCCTGTACCCGGGTGCACGGGCGCGGGACCGCGGGCCACGCACCGACGGCCCAGCCGCAGCCCGACCACGGCGGGAGCACCAGGTCCTGACGGCGGGAAGTCGCGGACCGTACCTCCGCTATCGCGGTGACAGCAAGCTCCAGGATCTGTCAGCGGCTCACAGCATACCGCCGTGAGTTGCCCGTGAGCCGCTGACAGATCCAAACCCTCCCGTTGACAAATCGCGGAGGTACCGTCCGCGACCCAGAACATCAGAAATTGGCAAGCCGCCATCAACCGGCTCTACCGCACAAATCCGCGCAGGAAAGGAAAACGTATGAACGAAGGACTCCGACCCCAGCAGCGTCACACGCTTTTCGGAGGACCGTGGCCCACGCGCCCCACCACCAAAACAACGTCCGGAGCTATCCTGACGAACCGCATCCCGGTACCGCCACCAACAACGGCGGTGCGAAAACAATCCGCACCAAGGGAAAGGAATCCAGCATTCCCCTGCGGGTCGCGCGGATCGACACTGTACCCATGACCGCCACCGACCTCGACAACGCCGTCGAAGCACTCGCCGTCCTACTCAACCACTTCATCGACGACCACCCCGACCTCTTCCCGTAGCCCGACCCCTCCCGGTGACGGCCACCCCCGGCCACCCCCGGCCGCCACCGGGCACACCCTCAACCTCGAAGGACTCCACCGCATGACAGCCCCACCCCTCGCCCCACCCAAGCGACGCGGCCGACGCGCCCACCACACCGACCCACCCCAGCGGCCCACCGGACCAAGCCGCGTCAGCATCTACATCCGCCGCTCCACCGACGACGAACACCAACCCTTCTCCCTCGACGCCCAACGCGCCGCCCTCGAAAAATACGTCGCCTCCCAGCCCGGCTGGACCATCGTCGCCGAATACGAAGACGACGCCTCCGGTGCCACCACCGAACGCCCCGGACTCAAAAAAGCACTCCACGCCGCCAAAGCCGGCCTCTACGACGTCCTACTCGTCTACCGACTCGACCGATTCAGCCGCAGCGTCACCGACCTCCTCGACCTCGTCACCATCCTCGAAGCATCAAACGTCCGCTTCTCCTCCGCGACCGAGCCCATCGACACTGGTGGACCATTCGGCCGCATGATGCTCCAACTCCTCGCCGTATTCGCCGAATTCGAACGCAACATCATCATCGACCGAGTGAAAAGTGGCATGACCGCGAAAGCCAGCAAAGGCAAATGGGCCGGCGGCACCCGCCCCTACGGCTACCTCGTCAACCCCGACCACCGACTCGTCCCACACCCCGACGAGGCACCCGTCCTCCGCGACATCTTCCGCCTCTACACCCGCGACCGCGTCGGCACCCGCGCCATCGCCACCGAGCTGAACTCCCGCGGCGTCCCCAACCGGACCGGCAAGAAATGGTCCGGACACACCATCAACCGAATCCTGGACAACCCCGCCTACGTCGGGGACATCGCCTACCGCGACGTCTACGTCCCCGACGCCCACGACCCCCTTATCGACCGCGACACCTTCCAACGCGCCCAGGACATCGCCGCAGCCCGCGGCGACGCCCAAACCCAGCGGGCCATGTCCGACTCGGACTACTACCTCACCGGCCTGCTCACATGCCCCCGCTGCGGACATCGCTACATCGGCACGTCCGCCAACGGACGGACCCGCCGCTACCGCTACTACGCCTGCTTCACCCGCGTCCGCTACGGCAAACACGCCACCTGCACAGCACCCCGCCTACCCGCCGACGAGCTCGACAACGCCGTCCTGCAGGCGCTGTACGACTTCTACACCACCGCCGAACCCGTCCTCGTCGCCATGATCGAACGCGCCCACACCCAACGCCGCAGCACCACCGACGACCGCAGCGCTGAACTCATCGCCCTCGCCAACCAGATCGCCACCACCGAATCAAGCATCTCCAGGTATCACACCGCGTTCGAGAACGGCACCATGGACGACGCCACCGCCGGACCCCGCATCCGCGAACTCCGCCAACGACTGGCCCAACTCCACGCCCGGCACGCCGAACTCGACGCAGATCTCGCCGCCCAACCCGCCCCACCAGCGCCCGGAACCATCGCCACGATCCGCGACTACCTCAGCACGATCATGACCAGCGGCAGCGACACCGAACGCAAAGCCGCCATCGAGACCCTCATCGCCGAAGTCCAACTCACCGACCAGGGAGTCATACCCGTGTTCAAGATCCCCACAGACACGACGATGCCCCCGCCCAACCCGGGCGAGGGCACTCACGAGGAACAACCACCGGTTCGCACAATGGTGCGGTCGGTGGGCCGCCTGGGACTCGAACCCAGAACCCGCGGATTAAAAGTTTGCAGCATAAGCCGCCTCTGGCGGATCGAGCCCTCCTGGTTGTCGCGCTGACCTGCGGAAACGCGGCCTGGTTCGACCAAGTCACATCCACAAAGGATCAGGGGTGCTCCGTGGGTGCTCCTCTGTCCCGACATAGTCCCCCGCGTGCACGAGGCGCCGCCGTATGGGACCTGCTGGACCCGAACGGATCTGAGCCCGAGGTGCCCAACGCAGCCCGCCGACATGCTGCGCTCGGGCGGCACGGCACCATCTCCATGTCGATCTCCCGCAAGAGTCGGTCGCGTCGCCCCACCCCACCCCGACATCACCACGACCACGCTCTCGTGACTCGATCCGCATCGGTAGTCGAGTTGGCGGCGTTCGGCGCGTAAGCCAGGGGTGACTTTCATCGGTACCGCCACATCCACAACCTGATCGCAGCAGTAGGTCCGCGGCAACGATCGTGATCACGGTGCGGTACCGCCTCGGGGTGGTCAGCGGCATGTATTGGCACCGTGTACGGCCGCTGTCCTGGCAGCAGCAGCCGCGTTCGATCTTGTTGTTCTCTCAAAAGCATGATCGACAGGCCGCTGCGTCCGCGTTGCACGCTCCTGCCGACACGTCCTACCTGGTCACAGTCCAAATGGCGGCTGTCGTACGAGTATAGGCCCACCGGCTCGAGTTCGTCGGAATTCCGACCGCGCGTTGTGATTAAGTCGCCGCTCTCCGGTTACAATCATCGCCGTATCCGCAGATAGCCGGGCGACTTACTGGGCCACATCTGGGCTGGGAGCGAGGTCGGTGTGAGCGACGCCACGGTGGAGGGCTCCGGGCGGTCGTCGCCGAGCGTCGAACTGCCTGCGGCCACTACTTCCAAGCTGATCCGACCGTTTGAGGCGGTAGCGCTGTTGCTGCAGGCGACGAACCTCATCGCCAGCGCGATCAACGACCGGTACAGACCCTTCGCTGTGCCAGTGGTGCTGGCGCTGGGCGTCCTGCACCTAGTGCTGGCTGGCATCGTGCTACGGCACCGAGGTCCTCTGACCCGCGGCCGTACCTGGGCGATGGCATGGCTCGCGCTAATTTTCGTTGTGCAGATCTCGCTCGCACACCTGCTTGCGCCGGGCGACTTCGCCGCCACTGGCGTTGGCGTGCCGATGGGGAACTACGTACTGATCCCACTGGCGATGTTCGCGTTCTATCCCTGGGGCGGGTTTCGGAAAGTTTGGCAGCGCAGGTTAATCGAGGCGGGCCTAATCGCAGCCGTCGTGATACATCCTTTGCTGATTCTCGGGCTGATGCACCGGTGGCAGTTGACCGCTGCGCACGTGCGCAGCGTCGCGCTCTACGCCGGATGGGGCCTGGTTTGGTTTATGGTCGGCAAGGGAATGGCCTGGTTATGCCGGATCGCCGTACAAGTGGAGACCGAGGCTCTATCCGCCAGCTACACCGCGACTCTGAGCGACCTACACACTCACGTCGAGACAGCCGCCAAGCGAATCGAGGCCGGAGATGATCCCGCTGCCGTGGCGCAACAGCTGCAGATGGTCATTGCCATCCGGCGTAGGCAGCTGCTACTGCAGGACCAGCACGTCGGGGCGGTCGACATCTTCAAGAATGCGATTCGGGCGCACGGTAGTCAATTGCGGCTGTTATCCGGACCGGCCATCGGCGGGCTGACGATCCCCCGCGAGCACGCAATTCTGCTGGACCAAGGGCTAGCAGACCTGCTTAAGAACGTCGTCGTTCACGGCGACGGGTCGGTGGAGGTAGATTTCAGGATGGTGGGTTCAACCATGACCCTTGACGTACGCGACCGCGGCCCAGGCCTTGACCGCAGTCGATTCGACGCACCGGGTAGCAGTCTGCAACGCCTGCGCGGGAGGCTAATCGAGCGAGGCGGCGACCTACAGCTGCTTCCGGTGCCGCCCGGCGGTGGCGCGGCCGTACGACTCACACTTCCACTTCAGCCACAGAGGTGACGCCATGCGAATTCTGGTGGTAGAGGACATGGGGATAGCGGGAGCCATGGCTGACAGCGAGCTTACCCAGGTGACGCCGTGTGAACCGGTCGTTGTTTTCGATCCGGTCGCGGCCCTGGACCGCCTGCGGTCGGAGTCCTTCGATGCTGCCGTAATCGATATGCTCTTTTTGGCGCAATCCGACGATTTCGAGCGGCGACGGCGCGACGGTCGGGTGCGACTGACCGACACTCGACTGCATGTCAGCGGGCTGGCGCCACTGAGAGCGGCCAGCGCAGCCGGTATCCCGGCCGTGCTCTGGAGCTCGGGCGAGCCTAACCGGCGGCTGCACATGATATTTGCTCACGAGGAACTTGGCTGCCGTAGTATGTGTCCAAAAGACGTGAGAGGCAAGCTAGCCACCGCAGTGCAGGATGTGGTAGCGGGTCGGGAACACATTGATCCGATCCTGCGAATGCATCTACCGCCGAAGTCCGCCCCAACGCTGCGGGAGACATTCTTCTCCTCAGGATCACGGCGGGCGATATGGAGAGCCATGGCGCTCGGCTTGCACGATCATGCGCGGATTGGGCGTGCCGTTGGCGTCACTAGCGGCACCGTGCGTCGCAGTGTGGAGGAGATGCGCAGCAAGTTAGTGGCCTTTGATCCTGGCTGCTCCGACGCAGGGCCGCCGACCGCGCAGCTCGTCAGCTACGCAAGCCGGAACTGGGAGTTCTTCCTCGACGACACAGTCCGGGAGGTCTACCCGTGACCACACCCGACGGCGTTTCTAGTCGGGTGGAAGCATGGATTTCTCGCGCCGCCCTGTTCGTGCTTCCGGCGGCCTGGATCGTCCTCGCTGCCACTCTACCCACATCAGCGGAGCGCATCCTGACCATCGACGTGTTCTGCACCTCCGGCAACCCCGTCGTCGGGGTTTGGATCGAATCGCGCTCAGGCGGTTCAGGGTTCGCCCAGCGTAGCGATTCGGGGAGCACGGCAGTAGTGCGCTACACCTTCCGGCAGCGGTTCGCCGACGCCTACCAAGCCCACGTGGGCTGCGGCGGAAACCAGCAACAGTGGGGCCTCCCGGTCGTGTCATCGTTTAGCGACCGCACCTACCGGCGACTCGTCTGCGTTGATATCGACGACGCCATAGCCGAAGCCGAAGGCTGTCGCGACCGAGCGGATTGATCGGTCGGTAGCGACATTTGTCCCCTGTGCCAGCGGCTCTGTACGACGAAAGATCGTAGTGCAGGGGGCGCGATCCGCGAACCCATACGCGATAGGAGCCGACTAGCCTCAGCCCTTCATTATGGGCGGGTCCACATAGTGGATCTTGAAAGACAGGTGCCTTCTGACCTG
>NZ_JBHMIM010000073.1:0-26445 GCF_048060115.1 Micromonospora sp. LOL_023 | reverse complement strand
CCGACACCGGGCCACCCCCGCACACCCAAAACCCGCCGTGGTACAGGTGATTTACCGGTCAGATCGTCGGGGTCGGCGGGCGGGGTCAGTAGGCGCCGCGGCCGTTGACGACGGCACCGAAGGTCTTCCAGAGGATGGTCAGATCGCTGGCGAGTGACCAGTTCTCCACGTAGTAGAGGTCCAGTCGGATGCCGTCCTCCCAGGACAGGTCGGAACGCCCGCTGACCTGCCACAGGCCGGTCATCCCGGGTTTGACCAACAGCCGGCGGGCGACGTCACCGTCGTAGCGGGCCACCTCCGACGGCAGGGGCGGCCGCGGACCCACCAGGCTCATGTGCCCGAACAGCACGTTGGCCAGCTGCGGCAGCTCGTCCAGCGAGAACTTGCGCAGGAACTTGCCCACCCGGGTGATCCTCGGGTCGTCGCGCATCTTGAACATCAACCCGTCGGTCTCGTTCTTGGCGACGAGCTCGGCGAGCAGGGCGTCGGCGTTGACCACCATCGTGCGGAACTTGTACACGTGGAACTCGCGACCGCCCTGACCGACGCGTACCTGCTTGAAGATCACCGGGCCCCAGTTGTCGAGCTTGATCGCCAACGCGATCAGGCTCAGCAGCGGCAGCAGCAGGGTCAGCGCGAGCAGCGAGACCGAGCGGTCGACCAAGCCCTTGACAAGTTTGCGGGTCCCCCGGAACTCCGGTGCCTCGACGTGGATCAACGGCAGTCCGGCGACCGGCCGGGTGTGGATGCGCGGTCCGGCGACATCGGTCAGCGCCGGAGCCAGCACCAGGTCGATCCCGGTGCCCTCCAACTGCCAGCCGAGCCGGCGCAGCCGGGTGGCCGTCAACTCACCCGAGGCGGTGACCGCCACGGTGTCGGCGCCGGTCGCGGCCGCCGCCTCCGGGATGTTACGGAACGAGCCGGCGACCGGCACGTCACCGAGCCGCTGCGGCACCGGTGCCAGCAACGCGTCCGGGATGCAGGCACCGACCACCCGATAACCGGCGTACGGCTCCCGGCGCAGAGTGTGCACCAGCTCCAGCACGTGCGGTGTGTCACCGACCACGAGCACCTTGCGGAACCATCCGGCGCCGGCGGACCGCTGCCGGTGCAGGTACTTGCGGGCACCGAAGCGCCCCGCCACCAGGCCGACGGTGCCGACGGAGAAAGCCACCGCCAGGAAGCCACGGCTGATGCCGACATTGGCGACGTACCCGATGATCGCGACCATGCCGGCCAGTCGCAGACTGGCGGTGATCACCCGCCGGTACTCGTCGGCGCCGTACCCGAGCACCCGGTCGTCGTAGCACCGCAGCACCTTCAGTGAGGCGAGCCAGGCGATCATCAGGCAGGGTGTGACCAGGACGTACGGCAGGTCCGCGCCGGCGGCCTCCTCGGCGCCGAAGCGAACCAGGTAGCCGGCCAGTACGGCTACGCAGAGGATGCCGATGTCGAGGGCGGCGATCGCCCGTATGTAGGCACGCTGTCGCGCGTGCAGGACCGCGGTCGGTGCTTCCGGCATGGAGCCCGATCGCACCACCGCAGTATTGATCAGTGTCGCCGACGTCACTAGCCCTCCCCAGCTCGCTCGAGTCGACGCAATCCCCCCAGGCGCCTCGCAGGCCCATCGTTGGAGCCTCAGCGCCCGGACACCCCGATATTTTGGCCCCACCGACCGGTGTGGCCGAAGCTTGCGACAGATTACCGCCACTTGGTGTGAGCACTCACAGATCTTCAGTACAATATGGAACCACTGAAGGACACACAGTCACCAGATGGCCGGATAGCGCACCATAGACCCCTTAAGTCGAGAAGCTCAACCACCCGTCGTCGGGCGAAGGGCGATCGCCTTCAGCAGGATGTCACCGATGTTCGCTGGATCCTCCGTGACGAAGACCCCGCCCCCGGTGACCTCGGTGACCGCCTCGAGTTCCTGCTGGCTCACTCCGTCGCCGATGCCGATATAGATCATCTGGATGGGCCGCTGCGGGTCAGCCACCTCGGCCAACTCGGCCAGCAGCTGTTCCTGGGTCAGCCCGTTGTCATCCTCGTTCCTACCATCAGTGAAGATGACGACGGAGTTGACACGCCCAGCAGCCCACCCGTCCTGCACTGTCCGATAGGCCGCGAGACTGGTGTCGTAGAGGCCGGTGTTTCCGCCTTGCTTTGGAACGACCTCCGCCAGTGACGCCTCCAAAGTGGCTCGCTGGCTGCTCAGCGGACTGATCGGCACCAACTCCCGCCAGTCCTGTTCGCCGTCCAGCTCGATGGAGAAGATCCACAGACCCAGCGCCCACGAGTCGTCGAAGAGCCCCAGCCCACGGCGGGCAGCCTCCCGGGTCACGTCGGCCCGGGTCGCGTTGCCTGCCGACGGGACCGGCTCCAGCATCGAACCCGACACGTCGATGACCGCGAGCATCCGCGCGGGCAAGGTCACCGACGTCCAGGTCGCGAGCGCGCGGTCGATCACCACCGGGTCCAGACCGCCAGCGGCCGTGCCGCCGGATTCCGGCTCGATCGTGGCCGGCGCGGTGCCGGCCGGACTGGGGGCACCTTGCGGGGCGCTGAACCCGGTGCCCCAGGTGCCGTCGGAGGCCCGCAGGCCCCGGTCGCCGAGCTGGTCGCGGAACGCGACCTCGTTCAGCAGTTCGAAGAAACCGTCCGCCGCCGCGGCCTTCGCCGGATCGGCACCGGGCAGGACTGCGTACGGGTAGTCGAGCGACATCGGTGCCGGCTCCAGGTACAGCGCGGCGAGCGCGATCGGTGGTTCGGTCGCGTTGTACTCGATCACGTCCTCCTCACTCAGCGCGGCCGCGCTGAGTGAGGACGCGACCGACGCCGGGTCGGCCGAACGCGGAAAGCGGGCCAGCAGATCTTCACGCAACGCTGACCGGCCCGTGGCCAGTGTCCGTAGCGCGGCAGTGGTCGCCTGCTGGGCATTTTCGCCTGCTTCGCTGGCGGCGGCACCGAGCGCGAGGAGGCCGGACAGACCGGCGGCGTCGCGGGTCGGCTCGACGATGCCGGTACGCAGGTTGATGCCGGTGGTGATCTGCTGCAGCAGGTCGGTCCAGGTGAGCTGCTGATCCGGCCATCCGAGGGTGGTCGCCACCGGCTCCGGCATGGCGATGACGACTGGGCTACGGGCGACCGACTCGTTGTTGGTCGGCGAGAACCCTGGGGCCAGTGAACTCAACCGCAGCAACCAGGTCGACGAATCCGGCACCCAGACGTCCGGCGCGACCGCCGTACCGCTCGCCTGGCCCACTCCGGCCAGGGCAACCCCGTGTTGTCCGGCCAACACCGCTGCCACATCCACCGGATCCGAAGCGACGATCTGCACGGCGACGCAGGTGTCATCGACCGCGCCGCCATCGACCTGCCACTGGTCCGCGACGCTCTGCAGGGCCGGCGCGATCTCAGGTGTGGCGGAGACCACGAGCGGCAGCTCACCCGAGCACGACAAACCGCTCAACCGCTGATAGCCGAACCACGCTCCCGCGACCACGACGACGAGCGCCATCGCAGCGGCGATGGCGCTCGCTGCGCTGGCATGACTTTGTATCCGGTGACGGCCTGGCACGGTCCCCATACTCCGGACGCGGCGGCCGTCGTGCTAGGTACGTTCGGACGAAAGTTACGGAGGAGAAACACTTGCGTTGGATTTAGTTACTTTAGGTAACCGCACCACTTCCGTACGTTTTTAGAAACCTCTCCGCATTAGTCCCCACCTCGAATAAGAGACAGTTGCCGATCTTATGTTGATCATGCAGACGGTCACCAGGAGACGGGCAGCACGCAGGTCGGCGTCGGCACTGGAACCGGGTCACCCAGCATGCTCGGCCCCCCGGTGACAGGATCGATCACATGGACGCCCACCGATTCCGATCGCTCGTTGGCCACATACAGATGACCGCCGACGATAGCGAAGTGACGTGGCCAATGGCCACCAGATGCCACCTCAGTCACATAAAGCGGCTGATCGGGCACGGATAGCGAAAAGATCGCGATCGTATCCGGACCACGATTCGCCACATAGAGGAATCGGCCCCCCGGGCCGACGGCAATCTCCGACGGCTGGGCACCGGTCGCTGCGCTTGCCGACGCCCTCCCCCGCTCACGGATCCGGCCGGTTCCGTCAATGGCGTACGCGGTGACCGACGCGTCCAACTCCCCGACCAGGTAGCCGTACCCGCCAGCCGGATGGCGGGCGAAGTGCCGTGGGCCGCTGCCCGGCGTCGCCGCCACCGCCGGGTCGGGCTCGCTCAACACCCCGGTCGCCTGGTCGAGGAGGTACCGGTACACGGCGTCGGTGCCCAGGTCGATCGCGTACAGGCCGTCGCCTTCCGGGTCCGGGGAGACCATGTGGGCGTGCGGGCCCTCCTGCCGATCCGAGCGCGGTCCGGCCCCGGTGTGCGTCCGCAGATCGGTACGCGGCAGCAGCTCACCCTTGTCGGTGACCGGATGCACCGCCACGCTACCGCTGACATAGTTGACGCTGACCAGATGGTCACCCGTGGCGACGAAGGCGAGGTGGCAGGGGCTCGACCCGCCGGTGGACTGCTCGCCCAGCGGGCGCAGACCACCGTCGCCACCGACCTTCCAGGCGCTGACCGTGCCCTCGTCGACCTCGTTGACCGCGTACAGGACCGGCCGCCGCGGGTGCCGGGTGAGGAAGGACGGCGACGGTGTCTCGGCGACCAGCACCGGCTCTTCGATCCGCCCGCTGACGGGATCCCGTCGGGCGGCCATCACCCCGGACCCGTTGCCGCCGCCGTCAGCCGTGTAGCAGCCGAGGTAGATCGTCTCGGCCGTCGGGTTCGGCTCCACTGCCACCACCGGGTCCTCTCCTGCGCTGTTCCAGCTGCGATCCGTGCCCGGCTCCAGCTGGGTTCATTGGTCGACTCCAGCTGCGGTCCGTGGTCGACTCCAGTTGCGATCCATTGGTCGACCTCTCGATCAGACCGGCGCGATCCTATAGGATCTTTGGTCTACCCGCTGGTTGGCGGGCCAAGCCTAGGAGTGTTCCGTGCGGCCAGCCCGCCGACTCACCCTCACCGACGACGTCTACGAGACCATTCGCGCCCAGGTGATGGATCATGTCGTGGCCCCGGGTGCCCGGATCAACATCGACGCCCTCGCCCGCGGCCTCCAGGTCTCCCCGACCCCGGTACGCGAGGCGCTCGCCCGGCTGGAAGCCGACGGGCTGATCCGCAAACGGCCGTTGGCCGGGTACACCGCCACCCCTCTGCTTACCCGCGACGAGTTCGAGGAACTCGTCGAGATGCGGCTCATCCTGGAGACCGCGGCGGCCCGGCTGGCCGCGACCCGCCACCGTGCCGCCGGTCCGGCCCCCCACACCGCCGCGCCCGACGACCCCACCGGCCCGGCCCACACCGCCGCGCCCGACGACCCCACCGGCCCGGCCCACACCGGAGCAGCCGCGTTCGACGAGCTCCGGGCCGCCGCGACGCTGCCCGGTCCGGTGCCCGACGCTCACGGCTACGCCAGCATCGCCGCCTTCACCGCCCAGGACGCCCGGTTCCACAACCTGCTGGCGCAGCGATCCGGCAACGGCCTGCTCCAGGATGCGATCGTCCGGCTCCGGCCGCATCTGCACCTGTTCCGACTCCACTTTCCCCCTACGCACTACCGCACCAGTGGCGCGGAGCACCACCGCATCGTCGACGCGGTGGCGGCCGGTGACCCGGACCGGGCCGAGGCCGCGGTCCGGGACCACCTGCTGAACGCCCGCGAACGACATCTCCCCTACTTCCGACAGGGCTGACCGATGCGCATCGCACTCTTCGTCACCTGCGTGACCGACGCGCTCTATCCCGACACCGGGCAGGCGGTGGTGCGGCTGCTGGAGCGGCTGGGTCACACCGTCGAGTTCCCGTTGGAGCAGAGCTGCTGTGGGCAGATGCACGGCAACAGCGGCTACCGGGCCGAGGCGCTGCCCCTGATGCGCCGCTTCGTCGAGACGTTCCGCGATCACCACGTGGTCGTCGCCCCGTCCGGCTCGTGCGTCGCGATGGTCCGGGACACCTATCCCCGGCTGGCCGCCGGCGACGCCGCGCTCACCGACGCGGTGGCCCGGCTACGACCCCGGGTGTACGAGCTGTCCGAGTTGCTGATCGACGTGCTGGACGTCACCGATGTCGGAGCCCGCTTCCCTTTCCCGGTCACCTACCACCCGACCTGTCACGGGATGCGGATGCTCCGGCTGGGTGACCGACCGCTGCGGCTGCTGCGCGCGGTCCGCGACATCGACCTGGTCGACCTGCCCGACGCCGGGGAGTGCTGCGGATTCGGCGGGACGTTCGCGGTCAGGAACGCCGCCGTGTCCGGTGCCATGTTGGCGGACAAGTGCCAGGCGGTACGCGACACGGGTGCCCGTTACGTGGCGGCGGCGGACAACTCGTGCCTCGCCCACATCGGCGGCGGGTTGTCCCGGTCCCGTGCTCCGGTACAGGCCGTGCACTACGCCCAGATCCTGGCCGGCACCGTGGCGCAGGCCCGATGAATCCCACCGGCAACGTGACGGCGCGGCTGCCGTTTCCGACCGCCGCCGCCCGCGAGCTCGCCGATCCGCAGCTACGGGCCAACCTGCGCCGCGCCACCCGGACGATCCGTGGCAAACGTGAACGGGTGGTCGCCGAGGTGCCGGACTGGGAGGCGTTGCGCGTCGCCGGTGCCGCGATCAAGGACGACGCGCTGGCCCGGCTGCCGGAGCTGTTGGAGCGGTTCGAGGCGGCGGCCACTGCGGCCGGCGCCCAGGTGCACTGGGCCCGCGACGCGGCCGAGGCGGGCCGGGTCGTCACCGAACTCGTGCTGCGGACCGGCACCGATCATGTCGTCAAGATAAAGTCGATGGCCACTCAGGAGATCGGGCTCAACGAGACGCTCGCCGCGGCCGGTATCGAGGCGGTGGAGACCGACCTCGCCGAGCTCATCGTCCAGCTGGCCGACGACACCCCGTCGCACATCCTGGTGCCCGCCATTCACTACAACCGCGCCCAGATCCGAGAGATCTTCGCCCGCCGGATGCCCGGCGTCGACCTCGCCACCCTCACCGACGACCCGCCCGCGCTGGCCGAGGCCGCGCGCCGGCATCTTCGCCGACGGTTCCTCTCCGCCCAGGTGGCGATCTCCGGGGCGAACTTCGCCGTCGCGCAGACCGGCACCCTGGTCGTGGTCGAGTCCGAAGGCAACGGGCGGATGTGCCTGACCCTGCCGCAGACGATGATCTCGGTCGTCGGGGTGGAGAAGATCATTCCGACCTTCTCGGACCTGGCGGTGTTCCTCCAGTTGCTGCCCAGGTCCTCGACCGGGGAACGGATGAACCCGTACACCTCGATGTGGACCGGAGTCACCCCCGGCGACGGTCCCCAGCAGCTGCACATCGTGCTGCTCGACAACGGCCGGGCCGACACGCTCGCCGATCCGGTCGGCCGGCAGGCGCTGCGCTGCATCCGCTGCTCCGCATGTCTGAACGTCTGCCCGGTCTACGAACGGGTCGGTGGCCACGCGTACGGGTCGGTCTATCCGGGCCCGATCGGGGCGATCCTCTCCCCGCAACTCACCGGCCAGGCCGCCGGGGCGAACCGCACCCTGCCCTTCGCCTCGACGCTGTGCGGTGCCTGCTTCGACGCCTGCCCGGTCCGCATCGACATCCCCGAGGTCCTGGTCCACCTGCGACAGAAGGGGGTGGACGAGGCCCGGGGCCGCCCGTCGGCGCAACGCACCGCGATGCGCGCGATGTCCTGGGCGATGCGTGACCGACGACGCTATACGGCGGCGCTGCGTACCGCCCGGCGTGCGGCGGCGCCGCTACGGCTGATGGCCGGGAGCCGGGGCACGGTCCGGCGGCTGCCCTGGCCGCTGTCTGGTTGGACAGCCAGCCGGGACGCACCGGTGCCGCCCCGCCAGAGCTTCCGGGACTGGTGGCTGACCCGGGAGGATGGCGGTGGCCAACGGTGACCGACGCCCGGACTGACATCCTTGCCCGGCTACGGGCGGCCCGCGACCGCGAGCCCGCTCCAGCAGCACCGGGCCCGCCGACACCGGCGCAGGACCCGCCGACACCGGCACCGGACCCGCCGGCACCGGACCCGATCCGGCCGTCGCAAGATCCGCCACCGCCGGATCCGGTGGCGTTGCTGGTGGACCGGCTGCTCGACTACCGGGCGGCCGTGCACCGCTGCACTCCGGCCGGGCTGGCCGAGTGCCTGGCCACTGTCCTCGACGACGCGCCACGGGTGGCGGTGCCGGCCGATCTCCCGCAGAGCTGGCTGGCCGGCTACCGCGGGACGGTGGTCCGCGACAACCCGACCGAGCCGCTGACGGTTGCGGCGCTGGACGTGCCGGGCCTGGCCGCGGTCACCGGCTGCGCGGTGGCGATCGGCCAGACCGGGACGGTGCTGCTGGACGCCGGGCCGGCCCAGGGCCCACGGCGGCTCACCCTGGTGCCCGACCGGCACGTCTGTGTGGTCCGGGCCGAGCAGGTGGCCGACAGCGTCGGACAGGCGCTGGCCCGGCTCACCGACCCGACCCGACCGATCACGTTGATCTCGGGACCCTCCGCCACCAGCGACATCGAGCTGAACCGGGTGGAAGGGGTGCACGGACCCCGCCGGCTCGATGTCGTGCTGGTCGAGGCGGCTCAGCCGGTCGGCACCGGCTGACCCCGCCGGTACGCGACATGCTCGACCAGCGCGATCAGCAGCGTCTTGCCGGAGTTGCGGTTGCGGGCGTCGCAGAGAACGATCGGTACCTCCGGATCCAGGTCGAGGGCCTGACGCACCGAGTCCGGGCTGAACTGCTGTGACCCCTCGAAGCAGTTGACCCCGACGACGAACGGGGTGCCCCGCTGCTCGAAGTAGTCGACCGACGGGAAGCAGTCCGCGAGCCGACGGGTGTCCGCCAGGACCACCGCGCCGAGCGCCCCGAACGCCAACTCGTCCCACAGGAACCAGAAGCGGTCCTGACCGGGCGTGCCGAACAGGTAGACCTGCAGGTCGTCGTTGATGGTGATCCGGCCGAAGTCCATCGCGACGGTCGTGGTGTTCTTCGCCGCCACCCAGGAGGTGTCGTCGGTGCCGAGGCTGGCACTGGTCAGCACCTCTTCTGTCTGTAATGGACGAATCTCGCTGACCGACCCGACCAGGGTGGTCTTGCCGACGCCGAAACCCCCCGCGATGAGGATCTTGAGCGCCAGCGGGATACGTCGTGCGGGCTGGTTGAGGTTAAAGCGCACGGAGTCCATTGACCACCGCCTTGAGGATGTCGTCGTGGGGGTGATTGGCCGAAGCCGGGGGTTCGTACAGGGCGATCAATCCGACGGTGAGCAGGTCACCGAGGAGGACCCGGACCACCCCGAGGGCCAGATCCAGGTCTGCGGCCAGATCGGCGACGGAGACCGGCTGCTGGGCCAGCCCGACGATGCGCCGATGTTCCGGCTGCAGGTCGGCAACACCGTCGACACCTTCCGGTGCCCCTGCCACGATGAAGGCCAACAGGTCGATCTTCGCTCCGCTGGGGTGGACCCGGCCGCCGGTGACCGCGTACGGGCGGACCACCGGACCGGCGGCGGAGTCGAGCCAGTCGTGCGGTCCGGCCGGATCACCCTGCATCGGCTTGCGTGGCGGGTGGTCGGGCCGAGGCGCTGAGGGTCTGCCCCACCCGCGTGACGAGCATCGCCATCTCGTACGCGACGAGGCCGATGTCCGCGTCGGCCGCGCTGAGCACCGCGAGACAGGCACCGTGCCCGGCGGCCGTCACGAAGAGGTACGCGGACTCCATCTCGATCATCGTCTGGCGCACCGGGCCGGCTGTGAAGTGCCGGCTGGCTCCCTTGGCCAGGCTCTGGAAGCCGGCCGCCATAGCCGACATGTGCTCGGCGTCCTCTCTGGTGAGGCCGCGCGACGAACCCATCAGCAGGCCGTCGGCGGAGAGCACGACTGCCTTCAGTGCGCTCGGGACCCGCTCGACCAGATCGTCGAGCAGCCAGTCGAGGTTCATCCCACTCCGCGTCGTGTGCACTGCTACAGCTTCCTCTCGGACTCGTCCGCCATCGGTGGCGGCACCACCGCGCCGGGCGGTGGCGTCGCGGTGCCGCGGACCGGGCCGGTCGGCCCGGTCGGTGACGATTCCGTCGGCTCGCCGGTCGCGGGGGCGTCGCCGGTCGCGGGGGCGTCGCCGGCGAGACCGGCGGCGAGCCGACCCCGGGCTGTCCCGGACTGCAGGGCCGACATCACCGCACGGACCTCCTGTGGGGACCGCTGCGCCGCTTCCAGGCCCAGCTGGCCGTCGGCCGGGTCCGGCGCGCGACGAAGCTGTGGGGCGAGACTGGACTGACGGACCCGACGAGGCAGTCCGTCCTCGGTGGTGGTCGATTCGCCGCTGGCCCGCCGCGTCGGCAGGCTGGTGGGCCGGCGTCGGGTCGGCAGCCCCGCCGGCACCGGCGCACCCGGCACCGCCGGCACCGGCGCGGTGCCCGGCGACAGCCCGGCGAGCGACGGCGGGGCCAGCGACGGGACGACCGCGGTCGGGGCGTGCGGCGGTGGCGGGCTGTCGTCCGGGGTGGCGCTGCTCGGCACGGACCGGATCGTGGTCAGTGCGGTCGGTGGCCGGCCGGACGGCAGCGCCAGGACCTCGGACTCCGGCACCACCAGATCTGCCGGGATCAGCGCGACGGCAGTGACTCCGCCGAACGGGGACGGTCGCAACCGAACACCGACACTGTACTTGGCCGCCAACTGCGCGACGACGAACAGGCCCAGTCGGGCGCTGTTGTGCGGGTCGAAATCGGGCGGCTGGCCGAGGCGCTGGTTGGCGTCCTCGATCGCCTCCGATGTCATGCCGAGACCACGGTCCTCGACCTCGATGGCGTACCCGTTGGGTAGGTTCTGCCCGATCACGGTGACCCGGGTCTGCGGCGGCGAGAACGACGCCGCGTTCTCGATCAACTCGGCGAGCAGGTGAATGATGTCGCCCACCGCCCGACCGGCGACCGCGGCTGGCTCGACGGTGGTGACGTGCACCCTGGCGTAGTCCTCGACCTCGGAAACGGCTCCCCGGATCACGTCGACTACCGGCACCGGGTTGCGCCACCCCCGACCGGGGGCGGCGCCCGCGAGAATGACCAGGTCCTCGGCGTGCCGACGCATCCTGGTCGCCATGTGGTCGACCCGGAACAGGTCCTCCAGTTCCGTCGGGTCGGTGTTGCGTCGTTCCATCCGGTCCAGCACGGCCAGCTGCCGGTGCAGCAGGGTCTGGCTACGCCGGGCGATGTTGAGGAAGGTCTCGTTGAGGCCGCGGCGCAGTGCCGCCTCCTCCACCGCGGACCGTACGGCGGTCCGCTGCACCTCGCTGAACGCGTGTCCGACCTGGCCGATCTCGTCGGTGCCGTACTCGAGCGGAGGTGCCTCGCTGGCGACGTCGACGTCCTCTCCGCCGCGCAGTCGGGCGACGATGCCGGGTAGCCGGTCGCCGGCCAGCTCCAGGGCCGCCGCGCGCAGACCGGTCAGCCGGTGGATGAGCGACCGGCCGACCCGAAGCGAGATCACCACGGCGGCGATCACCGCGGCGAGACCGATCAGGCTGGCACCGAGGAGCCGGGCCAGGATCGCGATCGCGGTGGGCATGCTGCGTTGAGTCAGCGCCTCGGCGGCCAGCAGCTCGAAGTCACGCAACTGCCGCTGCACCGATTCGTAGTTGGACCGCCAGCGGGTGCTGTCGACGGCCACCCCGTCCGGTGCCGGCCCAGCGTCGATCAACTCGTCCTGCAGCTGACGCAGTGCGACAAAGTCCTCGCTTCCGGCGAGCTGGTCGTAGGTGCGGCGGTCCGGGTCGGGTAGCTCGGCCACCGCCCGGTCGAGCAGGAAGCGATGGGCGGCGATGGTCTGCACCAGTTGGCGGTGCTCGTCGACGGTGAACGCGCTGGCGGTGAAGACCCCGGCGAGCAGGGCGTCGGCCCGGCCGAGGATCTCCCGGGCCAGGCCGATGTCGGTCAGGGCCCGGGCCTGCCGGTTGATTTCGTTGTCGGGCAGCGCGGCCAACGCCCCGAACATCTGGAAGGCGGTGTCGACCACGCCGTTGTACAGGCCGAGGGCACCGGCGGCGTCCATCTCCCGACGTTCGACGAGGCCTCGACCGGCGGCCAGGATCTCCAACTCGGACAGGGTCTGGTCGATCCGGACTTCCAGCACGGACGGGTTCGTGGGCGGATCATCGCCGACCGCCCGCTGGCGGAACTGCGTCACGGCCGTGTCCGTGGCGTCCCACTGTGCCCGCAGCTGCCGGAGATCCCTGGCCCGCGTGGCGACCTGCTCGTCGCTCCGCGACAGGTACACCACCGACAGCCGCCGCTCCCGCTGGAGTTCGGCGACCACCGACTCGCCGGGTCGGCCGACGTCGTCGAGCAGCGTCTGCGCACCGAGCAGGCTCAACGCCGGACCGACCGTCAGCGACGTCGCGAAGATCCAGAGGACCAGCAGCGCAGCGATCGGGACAGCGACCAGCGCAACGATCTTGGAGCGGATCGACCAGTTGCGGGTATTCATCAGACCTCGCCGACGCGGTTGTGGCATAGCTGGCGGTGGATGCTGGTCTGACCGTTTCCTCGGTGAGTCGACGGTCAGTCTGGCGTCCACGCCACCGGCAGGATACGTAATTAATGGCTCAGGCACTACCAGAGACACCGAGCGGTCGATTGTGGGCACGGAGCGTGGCGAAAGCCCCCGACGGCCGGACCCCGGCAAGGAAGTGCGACGGACCTGGATTGAGGATCGGGGTGTGGCGGGAATACCAGGGTGAGAAGGAGGAACACCATGTTGCCCATCGAGATCGTCATCACCATCGTCGCAGTCCTCGCGGTGATCGCGGCCGCCGCCGCGATCTGGGCCCTGCTCCGCCGTCGCAACCTCCGCAGCACCTTCGGGCCCGAGTACGACCGCGTCGTCGCCGAGCAGGACAGCCGCAGCGCGGCCGAACACGAGCTGCGGGAGCGGGAGCGCAGGCACGCCGAGCTGAACCTGACGCCGTTGCGCGCCGAGTCGCGGTCCCGGTACGCCGCCGCCTGGGAAGACGTACAGGCACAGTTCGTCGACGCTCCGGGCGCGGCCGTGGGCAACGCCGACGAGCTGGTCACCCGGCTGGTCGCCGAGCGCGGTTACCCCACTGGTGACTACGCCGAACAGGTCGCCCATCTCTCTGTCGAGCACGCTCGTACCCTCGGCAGGTACCGCGACGCCCACGAGATCCACCTGGCCAACGAGCGCGGCGAGGCGAGCACCGAGCAGCTGCGGCAGGCTGTCGTGCACTACCGGGCGCTCTTCGCCGAGCTGCTCGGCGAGGATCCAGTCCCTACCCCGACCCCCACTGAGGCAACTACCCACTGAGGAGACCGACATGGCCCGTACGGACCAGTGGAACGATGAGCGTACCGAGGTCATCACGACCCAGACCGACCATGACCAGACCTATCGGCCCGACCCGACCGACTCCGCCCGTGACCCGCACGGCGCCGAGCAGGACGGTCATGATCCGGACCGGACCCAGGTCGTGACCGGGATGGCGACGCCGGACCGGGACGAACCGGTCCACTACCAGCCGGTCGAGCAGCCGACCGCATTCGGCGCGGCCACCGTCGGTGGTGCCGTCGCCGCCGCCGCGATGGCTGGCCCCGAGCGTCTGCACGAGCAACGCGATCCCCGCGACGACGACACCGTACGGGTGGGTGACGGACCGGTGCCCGACGAGACGGCGATCGGCCGGACGGACCAGAACGACATCGTCGAGGCCCAGACCGACTCCGAGATCGACCCGGCCGACCATGACGAGGTCACCGCGCTGCCCGCTGACATGCCGGCGGACACCTCGGCCGAAACCACCAGCGGAGCCGCCTTCTTCGCCGACGACGAGGCGACCGCCTTCCGGGACCGCTGGCGCGAGGTACAGCTGCGGTTCGTCGACGATCCGCATGCGGCCGCCGGCGAGGCACAGGGGCTGGTGACCGAGGCGGTGGAGGCGCTCACCGCGGCGCTCACTGCGCAACGCGACGAACTCAGCGGTTGGACCAGCGCGGGGCCCGAGGACACCGAGCAGCTGCGGATGGCGGTCCGCCGCTACCGCGACCTGCTCGACCGGGTGCTCGCCATCTGACCGCGACTGCACCGCTGGCCATCGCATCTGTCCCCGCAGCCGTAACGGCGTCGGGGACAGATGATTGTTCACCGTCGTCGCGGGTATCCGCCACTTGACGAATCCGACGGGAGGCGTGCGATGACGGACCGGGACAGCGCGATCGGGCGGGCACCGCTGGAGGACGAGCCGGAAGTGGCCGCGGCGGTCGAGGACGACACCACTGTGCCGCTGCTGGTGACAGACCCGGACGGCGAGCAGGACAGCCCGGATTTCGAACAGCCGGCCGGCAGTTTCGGCCCGGCACGGCCGCGTACCGGGGCGGAGCAGCCCTGGGACCCGGTGGATCTCGCGGTGGCCAAGGGCGGCGACGGCACCCGCGAGCAGGTGGAGCAAGCCCGGCGGGAACTCGAACGGGACGGCGCGGCGGCGATCGAACGCACCGTGCCGTAGAACCCCGCTCGCCCGCCGGGCGGCATGGGGCGGGGCCCGGTGCGAAATGTCCGCACCGGGCCCCGCTCAGCGGCTGCGACCGGGCTATTACAGCGCCGGGTACGCGTTCGCCATGAGCTGCTGGATCTGCGCGGAGAACCAGTGTCCGGAGACCGGCGCGTTGGGCAGTGCGCCACTCATGTTGTTGTTGTTGCGCGGGTTACCGGCGTACGTCGGGTCGCACATCCGGTCGAAACCCTTGCCCTCGTCGTTCGGGATCAGCCGGCTGGAGCCGTCCGACTCGCCCGGGGGCTTGATCCAGACGTAGGCGTCGATGCCGCTGGCCGGCGCGGCCCGGGGCCGCTCGCCCAGACCTGCTCCGGACTGGTTGCACCAGTTGCCCTTCTGGAACCGACGGTCGATCCGCGACTCGTCGACCCGGGTGTTGACGTCAGTCGCGTTGCTGGGCCCGGTCGGCCGGTTCGGGCCGCCCCACCCGTTGCGCGAGGTGTCGATCAGCATGCCGACGTTCGAGGAGAAGCCGGCCTGCACCAGTCGCGAACGGAACGCCTGCGCGAACGACAGCTCGTCGTTGTAGGTGTTCCAGTCGATCCAGTCGGACTGACGGGTGTTGCTGTCGATGGTGACGTACGGCTCCTGCAGCGCCGAGTAGTTGGCGGTGTTGGTGATGAAGCCGTGCACGTCGGCGAGGGCGGCACCGGACGCCCGGGCGGCCTGCGCGATGATCGTCGCCGACGGGCCGAAGTTGTCCTCCCAGCCGATCCAGCCGTGGTGTCCGGCGTCGATGTAGTTGTAGACGTTCGGCACGTCAGCGAGGGTGCCGACGGCATAGCCGACGCCGTTGACGTAGTTGCCGTTGGCCAGCATCACGTCACACTCGGGGGTGGCGGTCACCCGACTGCCCACGTTGGTGACCAGGTTCGGCAGCGAGTCGATCTCGATCACCGAGACGATCCGCAGGTTACGGTACGCCGCGCGGCCCATAATCTCCGCGATCGGGTCGATGTACTCGGTGCGGTACGCGCCGATCTCGGTCGGACCGAGCTCACCGTTGGAGGCCAGCGCGGCGCAGTCACGGCCGGGCAGGTTGTAGATCACGATCTGGATCACCATCGGCCGGCTGCCGTTGGCGGCGTCCTGGCGGACCGCCTCGTCGAGGTGGTCGGACAGCCCCATGTCACCGGTGGTGGGGCTGTTGTTGCCGTAGATGGCGCTGGTGCGGTCCAGCCAGACACCGGTCGGCTGGTTGGCGATCCGGCTACCGCCCGGCTCAGCCGCGACGTTCGCGCTCCAGATCGGGTTCACGTAGACGTCGGCGCCGACGTACGGGTTGTCGACCCGGGGCCCGCCGGGGGGCGGCGGCGAGGTGGGCGGCGCGGTCGTGGGTGGTGCGGTGGTGGGTGGCGCCGTGGTGGGCGGCGCAGACGTGGGCGGGGGGCCGGTGGTCGGGCCGGTGCTGCCGGTGCAGGCGACGCCGTTGAGGCGGAACACGGTCGGCGCGGTGTTGGTGCCCGAGTAGCTGGCGTTGAAGCCGGGGTTGACGCTGGCGTTGGTGCCCAGCGACCCGTTCCAGGGAGCGTTGCGCAGGGTAACCCGGTTGCCACTCTGGGTGTACTCACTGTTCCACGCCTGCTGGACGCGCTGGTTGCCGGAGTAGTCGAACTCCAGGTTCCAGCTGCTCAGCGGGTCACCGAGGTTGGTGACGGTCAGGTTGGCAGTGAAGCCGGTGCTCCACTGGTTGACCGAGTAGGTGACGCGACACCCGGCCGCGGCGCTGGCCTGGGTGGCCGCGACGACGAGTACGCCGGAACCGAGCACGACCGCCGCCGCGGCGGTCAGACCGCGACGCAACGTCGAGCGCCCAGCGCCGCGTAGTGGGTTCAGATTCATGCGGAGTTGTCTCCTCGCGACATAACTGGTCGCCGGCATGGATGCCGGGACCCTGGTGAGGTCGGTGCACCACCTGCCGTCACACGGACGACCCGGCGGGCGTGATCGCCGACCGGAGAACCGGTTGCCCTCGACGATCTACTGTGCTTGGCTGGCTCCGCAGCGCCAATCGATCATCATCATCGCATGGGAACGCTCCCACCGCAACCATCCGGAAACCTGCCGGTGATGATCCCGCCACTCGACACCGCCCGGCTCACCACCGGGTGAATCAGCCCCGAGGCGGCGAGGGCCGCATCCGCCAGCGCCTCGCAAACCGGACAGGCCACCACCGGTGCCAGAATCGGGCGCCGGGCCGAAACCGACCGCAACGCGACGGCCCACAGAAGGAGCAATCCGTCCCGCGCCGATAGTGGGTGTGCGCGGCACGCGGGTGGCCGCACCGGCAGACGTCAGTCGACATGGGTCCCCTCCTCGCGGCCGACGGCCGCCGCCACCATGCTGCGGGTGTGACCCGGGTCACCACCTCGCCTCATGACCGAAATAACCGTCATATCTGGTTGTTGACCCCCGGTGATGGACCGCTAGCCCAGCCCGGGCGGCACGCGAACGGCCCGCGTCGCCTGATGTCCCGCACACCCTCCCACCCCCCGGAGGACACCAGCATGTCCGTCTCCACCAACACCCGCCAGTTGCCGACGGCCACCGCCGCCACGCAGACGCACCGGCCGCCGTCCCAGGCCGCCACGCAGACGCACCCGCCGCCGTCGGTCACCGTCATCGTTCCCGCCCTCAACGAGGAGCGGAACCTGCCGCACGTCTTCGCCCGGCTGCCCCGCGGCATCGACGAGGTCATCGTCGTCGACGGCGGATCGGTGGACCGCACCGTCGAGGTCGCCCGCGAGCTGCTGCCCTCGGTACGGATCGTGCACCAGACGCGTACCGGCAAGGGAAACGCGCTCGCCTGCGGCTTCGCCGCGGCGACCAGTGACATAGTCGTGATGATCGACGCGGACGGGTCGACCGACCCCGCCGAGATCCCCGCCTTCGTGGCCGCCCTGCTCGCCGGCGCCGACTTCGCCAAGGGCTCCCGCTTCCGCACCGGCGGCAGCAGCCATGACATCACCCCGCTGCGCCGGGTCGGCAACGAAGGTCTGAACGGCATCGTCAACCTGCTGTTCGGCACCCGCTTCACCGACCTGTGCTACGGCTACAACGCCTTCTGGCGTCGGGTCCTGCCGGCAATCGAGCTGCCCGACCCGGCCACGCCGGCGCCGGGCACCGGCAAGCTGTGGGGCGACGGGTTCGAGATCGAAACCCTGATCAACGTACGGGTCGCCGGCCACGGACTGCGCATCGCCGAAGTCCCCAGCGTCGAGTACCTGCGGATCCACGGCGAGAGCAACCTCAACACCGTACGCGACGGCACTCGGGTGCTGCGCACCATCCTCAGCGAGTTCCGCCGGGACCGGCAGCTGCGCCGTAAGCGCCGGGCCGCCGCCGCGTCACCAGCCGTCGCACCCACCGTCGTCGCCACGCCGGTCTACGCCGAGGAGGGCTGACCGATGCGTCCACCGTCCGTCAGCGTCGTCGTCCCGACCCACCACCCCGACCGGTTCACCGGACTGCGGACCGCGATCGACTCCGTCCGCGGTCAGAACCCGCCGCCCGCCGAGATCATCGTCGTGGTGGACCACCACCCGGCCCTCGCCGAGCGAATCACCCGGGAACTGCCCGACGTCACGGTGCTCGCCAACGCGTACCAGCGGGGTGTCTCCGGCAACCGCAACACCGGCGCGGAGCACGCCCACGGCGAACTCGTCGTCTTCCTCGACGACGACGTCGTCGCCCACCCGGGCTGGCTGGCCGGACTGGTCGCCGCCTTCGACGACCCCACGGTCGTCGGAGCCGGCGGCGGCATCGAACCCGCCTGGGAGCGGACGCAACCCGCCTGGTTCCCCGACGAGTTCCGCTGGGCCGTCGGCGGCTCCGACGCCGGGCAGCCAACCGATCCCGGACCGGTCCGCAACGTCTGGTCGGCCAGCATGGCGGTACGCCGCAGCGCCTTCCTCGCCGCCGGCGGGTTCCGCACCGGGTTCGGCAAGGTCGGCAACCGGGCCCGCCCCGAGGACACCGAACTCTGCCTGCGGATGAGCACCGTCACCGGCGGACAGTGGTGGTACGTGCCGCAGTCGGTGATCTCGCACGGCGTGCCGGCCAGCCACAGCACGTTCCGGCACTTCCTGCGCCGCTGCGTCGCCGAAGGACGCGGCAAGATCCTGATGGCCCGACTGCTCGACGGCACCGCAAGCCTCGGCGCCGAACAGGACTACCTGCGCGGCACCCTGCCCCACGCGCTCCGGCGGGAGGTCACCTCGGCGCTGCGCCGCGACGGCGGCCGACCCGCCGCCCGGGCCGGCGCGATCCTGGCCGGCACCGCCGCCGCGGCCACCGGGGCCCTGATCGAACTCGCCGCAGCACCGACGCCATCCCCGAACCCGTCGATCGGAGTCGCCCGATGAGCTCACGCTTCCCTGCCTCAGCCACGGCCGTCACCACCGACCGTATCCCGGCCACCGTCGTCGACCTGGAACTCGCCGGCCCGATCCCGGACATCCTGGGCGTCGACCCGCACGGACGCCGGGTGGAACGCGCCTGGGTACTCGTCCGGCAGTTCACCCAGCCGATCGGCGCGCTGCTGATCGACGTACCGCCGCAGGGGTTGGCCGCCTCGGACCTCGCCGCCGCGGTCGACCGGGAGATCCCGCCGGCGGCCCGGCCCGAACCCGGCTACCTGACCAGTCGCGCGGAGATCCTGACCGACGCCCCGCACATCACCGTGGTCGTCTGCACCCGCGAACGCCCCGACGGGCTGGCCCGCACCCTGGACAGCGTCCTCGCCCAACGCTACCCCCGGTTCCGGGTACTGGTCGTGGACAACGCCCCGGTCAGCGACAGCACCGTACGGGTGGTGGCCGACGCGGCCGCCCAGGCGGCGGCCGCCGGTCACCGCACGGTCGACTACGTACGGGAGCCCCGTCCCGGGCTGTCCCACGCCCGCAACCGGGCGCTACGCGCCGCCGCCGGGGAGATCGTCGCCTGGATCGACGACGACGAGACCGCCGACCCGCACTGGCTGGCCGAGGTGGCCCGCGCGTTGGCCGAGCACCCCGAGGCCGACGTCGTCACCGGCGCCATCGTGCCGGCCGAGCTCGACACCGACGCCCAGCTGTGGTTCGAGCAGTACGGCGGGCACAGCAAGGGCCGTGGCTTCACCCCAGACGTCTTCTCCCCCGCGACCGTGCACCGGCAGAGCCCGCTCTACCCACTGCCGCCGTTCGGTGCCGGCGGCAACATGGTCTTCCGGCCGGGTGTTCTGGAACGCATCGGCGGCTTCGACACCGCGCTCGGTGCCGGCACGCCGGCGATGGGCTCCGAGGACACCCTGGCCCTGATGCAGGTGCTGATCGCCGGCGGCACCGTCGCCTACCAGCCGAGCGCCCTGGTCTGGCACCGCCACCGGCGGGACCTGGCCGGGCTGCGCACCCAACTCGTCGGCTACGGCACCGGGCTGACCGCCGCGTACACCAGCCTGCTGCTGCGCGACCCACGGCTGATCCGGCCGCTGCTGCGACTCGCCCCGACCGCGCTGCGGGACACCTTCGGCGGCGGTGACCGGCTCGCCGGGCTGCGCGCCGACTTCCCCCGTGGCCTGGTCGGCGCCAACCGACGCGGGCTGCTCACCGGGCCGGTCAAGTACCTGCGCAGTCGGCTCGCCGACCGGCGGCTGCGGCGCCGTACCCGGAGCCTGCCGTGACCACGGCCGTCGCGACCACGGACGCCGCGACCACGGACGCCGCGACCACGGACGCCGTGGGCACGGACGCCGCGACCACGCCGGTTGTCGCGGTGGCACCGGCGGGCGGCGGCCCGACGGTGGTACGGCGTCCGGCGCTGCTGCACAGCGCCGTGGCGCTGATGACGTCGACCGTCGCCAGCGCCGGACTCGGCTTCGTGTTCTGGGTGGTGGCCGCCCGCTGGTTCCCGCCGGAGGCGGTCGGCCGGGCGTCGGCGGCGGTCTCCGCGATGGCGCTGCTGGCCGGGCTCGCCCAGCTCAACCTGATCAACCTGTACGCCCGTTTCCTGCCCGGTGCCGGCCAGCACACCCGACGGCTGATCCTCACCGGCTACGCCGCGTCGGCCGTGATGTCGCTCCTGCTCGGCGGCGGGTTCCTCGTGCTCGGTCTGGGCACCGGGATCATCGGCCCGGCCCCGGCGCAGCGGCTGGTGTTCGTCGCCGCCGTGGTCGCCTCGGCGATCTTCTTCATCTCCGACGGGGTGCTCACCGCGCTGCGCAAGGCGGGCAGCGTACCGGTGAAGAACGTGATCGCGTCCAGCGCGAAGCTGGCCCTGCTGCCGTTGCTCGCCGGCACCGCCGCCGGCGACGGGATGCTGATCGCCTGGGCGGCGCCGATGCTGGTGACGATGCTCGGGGTCAACTGGTGGATCCTGCGTCGGCTCGCCCCGGCACACGCCCGCACCGCGCCGGCCGCGCCCGCACCGGCCCGTCGGGAACTGCTCGGCTTCGCCTCCGCCGAGTACGTCAACGGCCTGCTGACCAACGCGGTGGCGTTCCTGCCACCGGTGATGGTGGCCGGGGTACTGGGCGTCACGGCTAGTGCCTACTTCTACATCCCGTGGACCATCGGGGTGGCCGGCAGCACCCTTCTCTGGAACGTGGTCACCTCGTTCGTGGTCACCGCGGCCAGTGACCCGGCTGCCGCCCGGGCCCATGTCAACCGGGCGTTCGGGCTGGTCGCGGCCGTGGTGCTGGCCGGTGCGCTGGTGCTCGGTGGCGCGGCCGGGCCGCTGCTGCGGGTGCTCGGCGGCGAGTACGCCGCCGAGGGTGCCGGCACGCTGCGGCTGGTCGGGCTCTCGCTGCCGTTCACCGGTGTCATCCTGCTCTCCTGCGCGTTCGCGATGATGGAGAAGCGGATGTGGCCGGTGGTGACCGTGCAGTCGGTGGGGATCGCCGCGTTCCTGGCACTGAGCTGGTACGGACTGCCCCAGGTCGGAATCATCGCCCCGGCCGCGGCGCTGTGTATGACGCAGGCCGCAGTGGCGATCGCCCTGCTGCCGAGCCTGGTCCGCCGCTACCGGGCCACCGGTGATCCCGCCGCACCGCCCGCCTGGGCCACGCGTACCGCCCGTCCCGAGACCGTTACCACCGACACCAGGAGTGCCGGATGATCGATCTCGCCCTGCGTCCCGTCCGCCAGTCGACCACACCGTCGATCGTCCCGGCTCCGCCGACGACCCCACCGGTCCCGCCAGCCGCGAACGCCCCGGCCACCCCGTCGGTCGCTCGGCGGCCGGCGGACGGGCGGGCCGGTCTGGCGTACGGCGGTCTCACCGTCGCTGTGCTGGCGTTGATCGGCCTGGCCGTCGGTGGGCCGCTGCAGGCCCCCGCCGCCGTCGCGTTCGCCGTCGTGGGCCCCGGAGCGGCCCTGTTCAGCCATCTGCCGGTGCGCCCGGCGGCCACCCGGTTGGCGTCGACCGTGCTGGCCAGCCTCGCCGGGTACGCCGTCGCGGCTTCCGGGTCGGTGTGGGCCGGCTGGTGGGAACCCCACCTGGTGGTCGCCACCATGGCGGCGACCGTCGCCGTTGCCTGCGTCGCCGCCCTGGTCAGGCTCCGCCGGGTGGGCGGGGCTTGCCCGCCACGGAGCCGGCCGAGGATCGCGGGCCGGCTGTTGGCGGGACACCTGGTGGTGGCCGGACTGGCGGTGGCCCTGTGGCAGATCGCCATCGCGCGTACCGATTTGACCGGAGTCGGCGGTTTCGGGTTGCTCGCGACCGTCAGTCCGTTCTTCTTCGCCGCGCTGACGCTCACCGTCGCCGGCTTCATCGCCGCGCTCGCTGGAATGCGCCCGGCCGCCGCCGGGATGCGCCCGGCCGCCGCCGGGATGCGCCCGGCCGCCGCCGGGATGCGCCCGGCCGCCGCCGGCCGGCGGCCCGGCGGGCGTGGGCTGGTCGCGACCGGCTACCTGGTGCTGCTGATCGCGCTGCTGCACGGCACCACCCCGCTGCTGCTCGACGAGCCGCAGTACGCCTGGACGTACAAGCACCTCGGGGTGCTCGAGTACATCGCTGCCGGCAACCCGGTCGACGCCGCCCAGGACATCTACCAGCAGTGGCCGGCGCTGTTCGCCGGTGCCGCCCAGCTCGCCACCGTCGGCGGGATCGCCCCGGTGACGTTGGCGGACTGGTCCCCGGTCTTCTTCAACCTGGCCGCCGCGCCGGTGCTGTACGCGATCGCCCGGACCCTCGCCGACGACCGCCGGGTCGCCTACCTGACCGTCTTCGGGTTCCTGACGATCAACTGGATCGAGGAGGACTACCTCTCCCCGCAGGCGTTCGGCTTCCTGCTCAGCCTCGGCGTCCTGCTGGTGGTGCTGACCTGGCTGCGCTCGCCGAGCGGTGGCCGGCGGCACGCGGACGCTGACGCTGACGCGGACCGCACCGGCGGCACCCGCCGGGTCGGACCGGTCGTGGCGGCGTTGGCGCTGCTCGCCGTACTCACCGCCGCACACCAGCTCTCGCCGTACCTGGTGGTGGCGCAGGTCGCCGTGCTCGCCGTACTGCGGCTGATCCGGCCGCGCTGGCTGCCGCTGGCCATGGGCGCGATCGTGATCGGCTATCTGCTGCCCCGGTTCGGCTTCGTGGCGGAATCGTTCGGCGTCTTCGACGGGTTCGACATCTTCGCCAACGCCGCCGGCAACGCCGAGGGCTGGGGCTCGACCGGTCAAGCGTTCTCCGCGATGGTGGTCCGCACCCTGGCCCTGACCGTGTGGGCGCTGACCGCGCTCGCGGTGCTGTCGTACCGGCGTCGGCTGCTGACCGTGCTGGTTCCGACGCTGCTGGCGGCCACGCCGTTCGTGCTGATCGCCGGGCAGAGCTACGGCGGTGAGGCGATCTACCGGGTGTTCCTGTTCTCCGCGCCGTGGTGCGCGTACCTGATCGCCAAGGCCCTGGTCGACCTGGCCGACCGCCGGTCCGGCCGATCACACCGGTCCGGCAGCGGCCGACGGTGGCTGGGTCCGGTCGCCGCGGTGACGCTCGGCGGCTTCGCGCTGGCCACCGTGCAGGGCCGGCACGGGCAGCTCGTGGTGGACCGGCAGACGTCCGACGAGGTCGCCGCCGCCCGCCAGTTGTACGCCGACGCCGAGCCGGGGGCCACCATCGCGGTCGCCGCCTCGAATTTCCCGAGCCGGCTGACCGGGATGTACCCGCAGTTCAACACCGACGTGCCGGCGGGCGAGCCGGATCTGGTCGTCGGCGCGAACCTACGCGGGGTGGCACTTGACGGCGAGCACCTGCCGACCATCGAGGAGTTCCTGCGTTCGTTCGACGGCGATCCGACGTACCTGGTGATCAGTGACGGGATGCGGCGTCAGTCCGACTACTTCGGCTACTTCCAGCCCGGCTCGCTGGACCGGCTGGAGCGGTTGCTCGACGGCCGGGACGGCTGGTCGGTGTTCCAGCGCAGCGACGATGTCGTCGTCTACCGCTACGCCGGCTGACCCGGTCAGTCCGGGGCGTAGATGGTGACCCAGTCGACCTGCAGGTCGACCACGTCCGGAGTGGTCTCGTCCGGGCACGCCTCCCAGGTGTGGCCGCAGTACCAGGCCTGGGACTGCAGGGCCAGCGACATCGGCTCGTCCGGCACCTGGTCGCCGGTGATGGTCGCCCACGGCTCACCGTCGAGGGTGTAGACCAGCTTCCCCGGCGTCCACTCCAGCCCGGCGGTGTGCCAGCGGGTGAAGTCGCCGGGCGTGCTGCGCTCGATCGGGACCCCGGTGACGGGGTGCAGCACGCCGTACGTCCGGTCCCGGCCCTTGCCGTTGTCCTCGGCGATGTCGATCTCCGGCGGGTAGACGTTGTCGCCCGGCCAGAGCACCAGCGCGTACGCGATCCCGGTCCCCTGGTCCATCCGGAACCGGATGTCGAAACGGCCGTAGGTGCGGGTCACCACCCGCCGGTTGGAGACTCCACCGGTGACGTAGATGTTGTCGCGTTCGGCTTCCCGCCAACCGCCGATGGTCAGCATCCCGCCGCCGACCGAGACGTGGCCGGGATCGAACCAGCCGCCCGGGTCGCCGTCGGGCTGACCGGAGTACGCGAACCAGTCGTCGGCCAGCGCGGTGCCGGTGAAGTCGTCGACGAAGATCTGCCGCCAACCGGGCAGATCGCCGGTAGGCATGGCGAGCCCGGACGGGTTAGTCGTCCGGTCACCGCCGGCCGTGGTGGGTGGCGGCCCGGCCGGCGGAGGTCCGCCACCGAGGTCCGGCTGACGGATCCGGTCCGACTGGTCCGACTGGTCGGCGTGGTGCTGCAGCAGCGGGACCACCACGCCGAGGGTCAGGACCAGCACGGCGAGGCCGGCGGCCACCGCCAGTGGGCCGCCGCGCCGCCACCAGGGGCGGGCCGTCACGTCAGCTGCCGGCCAGCCCGGCGGGCCACCCGCCGGGTCAGTCGCCAGGCGGGCTGGGCCAGTCGCTTGGCCTGCGGCACCATCCGGGGTCCACCGGTACGGACCAGGTCGAGCACGGCACCGCCATCGTGGTCACCGGTGGGCAGCAGCCGAGGTACGGCAAGCCGCCGGTCACCCGGCCGGTACCGCCGCCGACCCACCTCGCAGGCGTTGTCGTGCCCAGCCCGGCGGACCGCTGCCCGGACCCGCCAATCGTGGTAGCCGTGCGGATAGCAGAACGACCTGACCGGGGTGCCGAACCGCTGTTCGAGACGGTCCCGGGCATCGACGATCTCGTCCGCCGCCCGCTGCGGCGGCAGAACGTCGAGCGGATGGTGCAACAGTCCGTGCGAGCCGATCTCGACCCGGCCCGACCCGGCCACCTCGTCCAGCTGAGTCCAGTCAAGCAGGGGGCCGAACTCGTCAGCCCACTGGCCCAACCAGTCGGCGCACTGCCCGAGGTGGCCGACCGAGGGGTAGAGGGTGGCCTGGGCGTTCGCGGCGTCGAGCAGCGGCAGCGCACGGGTGAGGAAATCGGCGTACCCGTCATCGAAGGTGAGGGCGACCAACGGCGGGGTCGGCCGGTTCCGGTCGATCACCGCGTCGTCGAGCAGGTCGAGGGCCTCGCTCAGGCCGACCATCCGGTACCCGGCATCGGTGAGCGCGGCGAGCTGCTCGGCGAACCGGGTGGGTCCGACCGCGAGTGACCGTAGCGGCCCCCGGACGGCCGGGGAGATCGAGTGGTACATCAGCACAGGAAGCGCCGGTTGCACGGCCAGTTGGCGCGCCGCGGGGCTGGACGCCGGAGGCTCGGACCCGGTCATCTCGCATGTCTACCCGACCTGCGCGGAGCAAACCTGCTCCTGCACATTGTGGTTTGGGACGGCTGCTGGTCCGGGACGGCTGCCGTGCTCGGCGGGAACCGCCGAACCGGCCGTGGCTGAACTGGCTGGGGTCGGATTCGCCAGAGCAGCCACGGCCGGTGGTCGTTGGTCCGGCACTGGGCAGTATTGGACCAGCTGGAACAGCGATGGAACTTCCGGGATCCGTCCGGCATTTTCGGCTCTTCCATCGGCCAGGTTACGGCCAGACGGTATGGCGGTCAATCAATGTCGACAGTCTCCAGGGTGCTGTCCAGTTCGCACTGGCACGAACCGTTTCCGCCGTGGCTACCGACAGCACACCAGCCGCGACAACGCGGATCGCCTGCACCGCGCCTACGGGACAGTGCGTCGGAAGCGCCCGCCCTGGGCGACGAGGCCGAAACGCGCCCGAGCTTCGGCCGAGGTTCCGGCACTCCTCCGCAAGTTGATTCGAGCCAATGGCTGTAGCGGAGCCATAGTCAACCTGGTTGTGCAGCACGGCCCCGGCGTTGTTCCGGCTTGAGAGGTTCTGTCCGTGTTGAGAACCGGACACGAGGCGAGTTGCGG
>NZ_JBHMIM010000072.1:0-26876 GCF_048060115.1 Micromonospora sp. LOL_023 | reverse complement strand
CGCAACTCGCCTCGTGTCCGGTTCTCAACACGGACAGAACCTCTCAAGCCGGAACAACGCCGGGGCCGTGGTATGTGGGCCTTGAAAATATCGAGTCTGGTGGCGGTATTGCAGGCGTCGGCACGGTGGGTGCAAGTGGCGTAACGAGCGGAAAGTTTGTATTTGACGAGCGCCATGTCTTGTATGGCAAGTTGCGGCCATATCTCGCGAAAATTGCACTCCCCAATTTCTGTGGTGTCTGCAGTACGGATATCCTACCTGTGCTTCCAGGTGCAAATCTGGACCGTCGCTACCTTGCTTACTTCTTGCGGGTCCCGGCGAACGTCGATCTCGCAACGAGTAGGTCGTCTGGGGCAAATCTGCCTCGGTTGAGCCCGAAGGAGTTGATGAATTTTTCGATCCCGCTGCCGCCGCTGGAGGAGCAGCGGCGGATCGCGGACGTGCTGGACCGCGTCGACGCCCTGCGCGCCAAGCGGGCATCGGTGGGTCATAACTCGCGGTTGCTTCCGCAGTCGGTCTTTGTTCAGATGTTCGGATCTCCTTCCGAGATTCCTGACCGGTGGCCACTGCGGCCGTTCGATCATCTTGTCTCCGAGTTCAGGTATGGCACCTCGATTAAGTCGGGTGAGATCGGCTATCCGACACTTCGCATCCCGAACATCGTGGCTGGATCAGTTGATGTCGACGACCTGAAGCTTGTCGACGTTTCTCTGGCCGAGCTCGGCCGATTGCGGCTTGTTGACGGAGACCTTCTTTTCGTTCGCACAAACGGAAATCCCGATTATGTCGGGCGTTGTGCTGTCTTTGATTCGGCTGATATGTCGCGGCAAGGTGTATTCGGTGCCGACGTTATCTATGCCTCGTATCTAATTCGAGCTCGTGTCAATTCTGACCTGGTTCATCCTGTCTATGTGAGAGAGTACCTCAATGGGCCAATTGGCAGGTCTAGCATGCGCGAGCGATCCAAAACGTCTGCCGGTCAATACAACGTAAATACTGCGGGTCTCGGCTCGATTCCGATTCCTGTCCCGCCGCTGGATCGCCAGCAGCGCTTTGTTGAATCCGTGACTGGGGTCGAGCGAACGTGGGGCGTGCAGCGGCGGGCGTTGGGGGAGTTGGATGCGTTGTTTGCGTCGTTGCAGCACCGGGCGTTTCGGGGGGAGCTGTGACGGCGGCCAGCAACTTCGCCTTCCTCCGGGCTGAGTGGCCTGACCTGTTCGACGAGGCGCAGCGCGTCGAGCAGCACACGTACGCTGACCCGCGTACCGCCTGCTTCTATGCCCGGCGCTGCCTCGAACACCTGGTCAAGTGGCTCTACCGGGCCGATGAGGCGCTGCGGCGGCCGTACCGGGGAAATCTCGCCGCGCGGACTGCGGAGCCGGCGCTGAAGAACCTGGTCGGGGAAGACCTGCACGCCAAGATGGACGTCATCCGGCTGCAGGGCAACAAGGCGGTGCACGAGCACCGGCGGGTCAGTGAGCGGGACGCGCTCGTGGTCTGCCAGGAGCTGTTCCACCTGATGTACTGGCTGGCCCGTACCTACACCCGCGACCAGGCCGCGATGCCATCAAGCAGCCTCGTTTTCGACGAGGCGTTGCTGCCAAGGCCGGCGGTGCGCGAGGCCAAGACCCGCGCCGAGCTGCGTGCCCTCGCCAAGCAGTACGCCGAGCAGGAGGAGCGCGAGGAGCGCGAGACAGCGGCCGAGTTCGACGGTGACCTCGACGGGCAGATCAAGCGACTCCGTGAGCAGGTCGCCGCCGCCAAGGAACGTAACAGCAGGGTGCCGGACACCCACGACTACAACGAGCAGCAGACCCGGGACCTGTTCATCGACCTGCTGCTGCACGAGGCAGGTTGGGCGCTGGATCAGGCACGGGACACCGAGTTCCAGGTCAGCGGCATGCCGAATCCGACCGGCATCGGCTACGTCGACTATGTGCTGTGGGGTGACGACGATCGGCCGCTGGCGATCGTCGAGGCCAAGAGCGCCCGGCGGCACGCCATCGACGGCCAGAATCAGGCCCGGCTGTACGCCGACGCGCTGGAGCGGATGTACGGCCGGCGGCCAGTGATCTTCTACACCAACGGATACGAGATCTGGCTCTGGGACGACGTCAGATACCCGTACCGCAAGGTCCAGGGTTTCTACACCAAGGATCAGCTTGAGCTGCTGATCCAGCGTCGGTCGACCCGGCAGCGGCTGGCCGACACGTCGATCGACCGGGGCATCGTCAACCGGCACTACCAGCAGCGGGCGATCCGCCGGATCGCCGACACGTTCGAGGCCGACGGTCAGCGTAAGGCGCTGGTGGTGATGGCCACCGGGGCCGGTAAGACCCGCACCACGATCGCCCTGGTCGACCTGCTGCAGCGGGCCAACTGGATCAAGCGGGTGCTGTTCCTCGCCGACCGGTTGGCGCTGGTGCAGCAGGCGACGAACGCCTTCAAGACGCACCTTTCGGACACGGTGACGGTCAACCTGTCGCAGGACCGCAACCGCACCGACGGCCGCGTCTACGTCGCCACGTACCCGACGATGATGGGTCTGATCAACGAGCTGGACGAGGGCGGCAGCCGGCGGTTCGGGCCGGGCTACTTCGACCTGGTGATCATCGACGAGGCGCACCGGTCGGTCTACCAGAAGTACGGCGCCATCTTCAACTACTTCGACTCGCTGCTGGTCGGGCTGACCGCCACCCCGAAGGACGAGGTCGATCGCAACACGTACCGCCTGTTCAACCTGGAGAACGGCGTGCCGACCGACGTGTACGGCCTGCAGGACGCGATCCGCGAGGGCTACCTGGTCCCGCCGCGTGCCGTATCGGTCGCGATCAGGTATCCGCGGCACGGCATCCGCTACGACGACCTTCCCGAGCACGAGAAGGAGAAGTGGGACGAGCTGGAGTGGGGTGAGGAGGAGGCCCCGGAGCGGGTCGACGCGCAGGCCATCAACCAGTGGCTGTTCAACGCCGACACCGTCGACAAGGTCCTCGAACTGCTGATGACCCGGGGGCACCGGGTCGCCGGCGGCGACTGGCTCGGCAAGACCATCATCTTCGCCAAGAACACCCGGCACGCCGAGTTCATCGCCGACCGGTTCAACGCCAGCTACCCGCAGCTGCTCGGCGAGTTCGCCCGGGTCGTGCTGCACAAGGACCGGTACGCCCAAACTCTCATCGACTCCTTCGGCGCACCAGTCAAGGATCCGCACATCGCCATCTCGGTCGACATGATGGACACCGGCATCGACGTGCCCGAGGTCGTCAACCTGGTCTTCTTCAAGCAGGTCCGGTCCAAGACGAAGTTCTGGCAGATGATCGGCCGGGGCACCAGGCTGTGCAACGACCTGTACGGCCCCGGTCAGCACAAGAAAGACTTCCTGATCTTCGACTTCTGCGAAAACTTCGAGTACTTCGGCCACTCGCCCACCCGCACCGAGGGGTCCACGGCCGCGTCGCTCAGTGAGCGGATCTTCAAGGCGAAGGTTGAGCTGATCAGTCAGCTCGACCAGCGGCTACCGACTGGCACGGTCATCGACGGCGACGGTACCCGCAGCGAATCCGGGCTGCGCTGGGACGTCGCGAACGAGCTGCGCGGCCTGGTCGCCGGCATGCGGCTGGAGAACTTCCTGGTCCGCCCGCATCGGCAGGCAGTCGAGCGGTACGCCGACCCGGCGAGCTGGCAGCGGCTCACGCCGGCGGCGTCGGAAGAGATCAGCCACGAACTGGCTCGGTTGCCGAGCGACATGCGCCTCAGCGGTGACGAGGAAGCAAAACGGTTCGACCTGATGATTCTGCGGCTGCAACTCGCCCGGCTCGGTGCCGGTGGCCGCTTCGACCGGACCAAAGCCGATGTGCAGGCGATCGCCGCCGCGTTGCTGGAGCAGAGCAACATCCCGGCGATCCGCGCCGAGGTGGAGCTGCTCGACCAGGTCGCCGCCGAGGAGTGGTGGCGTGACGTCACCCTGCCGATGCTGGAAGGGCTGCGGCGACGGGTCCGGTCGCTGGTCCGGCTGGTCGAGAAGTCGAAGCGGGCGATCGTCTACACCGACTTCGAGGACCAGATCAACGACGTGACCGAGGTACGCCTCACCGGCCTTGACGTCGGCACCGACTTTGAGCGGTTCCGGGAGAAGGTCCGGGTGCACCTGCGGACCCACGAGGACCATGTGGCGTTGCAGAAGCTGCGGCGTAACCGGCAGCTGTCGCCGACCGACCTGGCTGAGCTGGAACGGATGCTGGTCGACTGCGGCGGCAGTGAGCAGGAGATCGCCCAGGCCCGGCGGCGGGCCAACGGCCTCGGGCTGTTCCTGCGCTCCCTGGTCGGGCTGGACCGGCAGGCCGCGACCGAGGTGTTCGACGATTTCACCGCCGGCCGCAACCTCGACGCGGGGCAGCTCGACTTCATCAACACGATGATCGACCACCTGACGCAGAACGGGGTGATGGAGCCGAGCCGGCTCTACGAGTCGCCGTTCACCGAGAAGGCTCCGGCTGGCCCGGATTCCGTCTTTCCGTCGGCGGACGTCGACAAGCTGGTCAGCATCCTGCGTACGGTCAAGGCGAGAGCGGCCGAGCCGGAGGCCGACGCCGCCTGACCCTGGGCCACCAGAGCGACGGTCGTGGGCCGCATCCGTTCGCGAGTGGAGGGCTGAGGCACGAAATTCGGGCGTCTTAACGTGCCTCAGCCCTCCACTCGCGGAGGTCGCGGGGGATCCTGCCGGCGGCGGTCCAGCAGGGTCGGGCTACGAGCCGGCGGCGTCGTCGCGGTCGGCGACGAACACCCCAAGCCCGTGTACGCCCTGCACGATGCCCTGCATCTGCAAGACGAGCACGGCGCGGCGGACTACTGTGGTGGAGACGTTGTGCTGCTCGCGTAGCTGCGCTGTCGACGGCAGTTGATCGCCGGGACTGAGCTCGCCGGACTCGATCTGCGAGCGGATGTGATCAACGAGCTGCTCCCACTTGGGCTTCACGGGCATTTTGGACTCCCAGGTCTGCCCTGCCATTGGATCACAGCCCAGCTATGTACGACAAGACACAGCTACTACAGCAAAGCTGTGTGCGACCAGATGTACAAAGTTGTGCCCGGTGTCTTGCTTGGTGCATCCGGGTGTGCAAAGCTCCCATTGACCGGTTCCCAGGTCTGCAAACCCGGAGCTGGTTCCCCGCAAGGAGCCTGGTCAGCCGGCCGCCCCGCCGGCTGACCAGGCGCGCCCTCTCCACGCCCGAACGGGAGGCACCGACCGGTGACATCCGACCCCCGACCCGACCCGACACCGACACCGACCGCCACGGTCAAGCAGAGGCCAGCTACCTACTACACGGCGTACGCCCGCGACCGGGTCGTCGCCGCGCAACAGGCCGTCGACACGCACACCACATCGGCGTACAACGGGTGTTGTCTGGGCTGCGGACGGCCCGGCCCCTGCGCCGACCTGGCTGCCGCCGAAGCGGCCCTGGCCCGCTACCACCGGCTGCCGTTCCGCCGGCCCGGCGCGACCCTGCTCGACCCGACCCGGACCACCGACGCAGGCCAGGCGCGGTTCACCTGGTGGCGGAGGTCGGCATGAGCGACACGGACACGTCAGCAGAAGAGCACGACCCCGCCGACGGGCAGGCGTTGCAGGTGGCCGCCGACATGATCGACGTGCTGCGGACCGTCGCCCTGGCGATGGAGACCGCCGTCACCCACGCCGACGAGCAACTGGCCGGCGTGCGGCACCCGGACGCCGGGCTGACCACCGACCGTTATCAGAATGCGCTGCACGAGGCGTGGGACGCGTACGGTGATGTTCTCGACGCCGTCAGCGCCGGACGCCCGCAGCTGCCGGGTGGCCGACCGGTCGCGGTCGCATCCATTCTGTACGGCCTGCAGACCGCCCGCCAGCACGCCGCGCACGCCGCCGCCCAGCTGCCCGACCTGCGGCACCGGCTGGCGTACGCCACGGACCGGCTGCACCGCAGCGAACACCCGCACGCCCAGGCCACCGCCGACCGGCTGGCCGTAGCGCTGAGCCGGCTGCGTGACGTCGAGATCAGTCTGAGTGTCGGCACCGGCGCGGTGGACCGCTACGTCGACGCCCTCGACGCCGGTGCCGATCCGCCGGCCGCGCGGACCGCCCGGCTGGCCGCGGTGCAGCCGATCGCCAACCCCAACGGTGACGCCGTCGCCATCGGCACCCGGATGGCGTCGACGGTGGTCGCCGCCAACCGCCGGCACCTGCGGTTCCGGACCCGCTGGCAGGTGTTCCGTCGGACCTTGTGGAACAACATGAAGCGGGAGTTGCGACCATGACGACCAGCCGGTCTGCCCCGACCAACCAGCCGGTGGCGGCGCTCAGCTATTTGATGGCCGGGCAGGTGCACGCCCACGATCGCCGAACGGAGCGGTTCACCGAAGCCGACCGCCAGCACTATCTTGACCTGCTCAGCGCGCTGTTCGTGCTCTGCGCCGACCGGCGGTTCCACCGCGACGACCACAGTGCGGTGATCCGGTTCGTGGCCAGCGTCCGGGAACGTTTCGACCCCGACCGTGACTTGGTCGACCCGGTCATCGCGGAGAACCTGCTGCTCGCGGCGCTCGGCGGGCACGACACGCTGCCGGCCACCGCCGAGAACGTCACCGTGCAGACGCTGCTGACCGTCGCCCTGGTCAGCGACGAGCAGCCCAGCCCGGCCGGCTTCGACGCGCTGCTGCGCGAGGTCGACGCGATGGTCGCCGCCGTCCCGCCGCCGTGACACCGCTGCGGCGTCGGGTCACCGTTCGACCAGGTTGGCTGTCCGCCCTGTCTGTGCGAACTGGGCGATCTGGGCGGCAACCACCTGCCAGCCGCGTTCCCGGAAATCGTGCACGTAGCCGCCGACGTGCGGCGTGATCAGTACCCGTGGTGCGGCCCAGAGCGGATGTCCGGGCGGCAGCGGTTCGGGGTCGGTCACGTCCAACGCCGCCCGGAGCCGGCCAGTGGTGAGCTCGGCCAGCAACGCCTCGGTGTCGACGATGCCGCCCCGGGCGACGTTGACGAGCACCCCCTCGTCCGGCATCGACGCCAGGAACCGTCGGTCCACCAGCCGGTGGGTGGCCGGGGAGTACGGCAGCATCACCACTGTGGCGTCGTGGGCGGGCAGCAGCTCGGGCAGGTCCGCCAGGGTCCGTACCTGCGGTCGTGGCCGCCGCCCGACCAGGGTGACCGTCGCGCCGAAGGCGACCAGCAGCCGGTGCAGGCAGCGGCCCAGGTCACCGGCGCCGAGGACGAGGACCCGCTTGCCGGACAGGGTGTCCGTGGTCCGCCGCCGCCATCGGCCGACAGCCTGGTCGTCGCGGAAACCGGGCAGGTCCCGGTAGACGGCCAGCAGCAGTCCGACGGCCAGTTCGGCGGTGGGCGGTCCGTGCGCCCCCCGCGCGTTGGACAGCAGCACCCCGTCCGGCAGGTGCCGCAGCCACCCGCCGGCGCCGGCGTACAGCGTCTGCACCAGCCGCAGGCGCGGCAGGTCGGCGCAGAGCGGTGCCAGCCACGTCTCCGACCCGAAGGCGACCACCAGCACGTCGGCCGACCGGGCGGCGTCGGGCAGCGGGCCGCGCTCCGGATAGCGGACCGGCCGTACACCTGGGAGGGCGCCGAGGACCGCCACGCCGCGCTCATCCGGCACCAGCACGGTCAGCGGCGGTACCGCGCGCTCCGGCCCTGCTGCCGGGTCTGGCCGGTCGGTGGTCAACTGGCGACGAAGTGGCCGAGTACGTCCTGGTAGCTGAGCACACCGCACGGCTGCCCGTCGGCCAGCACCAGCACCGCACCGCTGCGGGTCAGGCCGTCGAGCACCGCCCGTACCGGCTCACGGACACCGACGATCGGCAGCGGCGCGGCGAGATGGTCGCCGATCCGGTCACCGGTGGTCGCGCGGCCATCGAGGATCGACTTGAGCAGGTCGTCCTCGTGGACGGCACCGACGACCTCCGCCGCCCGTACCGGCGGCGGCTGGTTGAACACCGGCAGCCGGGAGACCCCGTTGCGTCGCATCAGGTCGATCGCGTCGCCGAGGGCGTGCTCCGGGGAGGCCCACACCAACGCGGGTACGGCGTCGCCCTTGGCGGCCAGCAGGTCACCGACCCGGGTGCCCTGCGCTCCGGGCAGGTCGAAGCCGTGGGCCGCCAGCCACTCGTCGTTGAACACCTTGGACAGGTAGCCCCGCCCGCTGTCGGGCAGCAGCACGACGATGACGTCGTCGGGCCCGGCCCGGTCCGCGACCCGCAGCGCCGCCGCCACCGCCATCCCGGACGATCCACCCACCAGCAGGCCCTCCTCGCGGGCGAGCCGCCGGGTCATGGCGAACGCTTCGGCGTCGCTGACCGCGATCACCTCGTCGAGCACCGAGCGGTCCAGGGAGGTCGGCCAGAAATCCTCGCCGACGCCCTCGACGAGGTACGGCCGGCCGTCGCCGCCGGAGTACACCGAGCCCTGCGGGTCGGCGCCGATCACCCGTACCCGACCGGCCGACCGTTCCTTGAGGAACCGGCCGGTGCCGGTGACGGTGCCACCGGTGCCGACGCCGGCGACGAAGTGGGTGACCCGGCCCCGGGTCTGTTCCCACACCTCAGGCCCGGTGGACAGGTAGTGCGCCCGGGCGTTGTTCGGGTTGGCGTACTGGTCGGGCTTCCACGCGCCAGGGGTGTCCCGGACCAGCCGGTCCGACACCCGGTAGTAGGACTCGGGGTGGTCCGGCGGTACGGCGGTCGGGCAGGTCACCACTTCCGCGCCGTACGCCCGCATGACGTTGATCTTGTCGCTGCTGACCTTGTCCGGGCAGACGAAGATGTAGCGGTAGCCGCGCCGTTGCGCGGCGAGAGCCAACCCCACTCCGGTGTTTCCGCTGGTCGGCTCCACGATGGTGCCGCCCGGTTTGAGTTCGCCGGATTCCTCGGCGGCCTCGATCATCGTCAGGCCGATGCGGTCCTTCACCGAACCGCCGGGGTTCAGGTACTCCACCTTCGCGAGGATCAGCGGTTTCCGGCCGTCGGGCACCGAGCTGAGCTGCAGCAACGGGGTGCGTCCGATCAGGTCGAGGATAGATTTCCGGTAGTCCATCTGAGGTCACCTGCCTAGTGGGATCGAGTCGGCTGGATGTCGGCCGCGGCGGACCGGACGCTGGGCGCAACGACCCGGCGTAGCACCGGTCCGGTCATCGCGGTGGTCAGCAGCGCCATGACGATGAACATGGCGAACAACTCCTGGTTCAGCACGCCGAGTTGCAGGCCCATGCTGAGGACGATGAGTTCGGTCAGACCCCGGCAGTTCAACATCACGCCGAACGCGAGGCCGTCGCGGCGGCTCCCGCCGCTGGCCACGGTGGCCACCGCCGCTCCGGCGACCTTGCTGGCCACGGCGATCACCAGGATCGCCAGACACAGCCACCACTGGTTGCCCAGGCGCAGCGCGGTCAGGTCGATCTGCTGCCCGATGACGACGAAGAAGACCGGCAGCATCAGCCACATCGCGACCCCTTCGACCCGGGGGTACAGCTCCCGGACGGTCGCCGAGCCCCGGGGCATCACCACGCCGGCCAGGAAGGCACCGAAGATCGCGTGCACCCCGATCACCTCGGTGGCCAGCGCACAGACCAGCACCAGCGCGATGAGCGCGGTGAACAGCCCGGCACCGGGTCGGCCGCCACGTTCGGCCCAGGTGAGCAGCCGAGCCAGCAGCGGCCGGACGAGTAGCAGCATCACGGCGGTGAACAGCGCCACCAGTACGGCCGACCGGACCGCGGCCGCTGGTGACGTGCCCCGCAGGCCGGTGACCACCACCAGTAGCAGGCACCACGCGGTGACGTCGCCGACCCCGGCGGCGGTCAGCCCGGTGGTCCCCAGCGGCGTACGGATCAACCCCTGCTCGACGAGGATCCGGGCGAGCACCGGGAACGCGCTGATCGCGAAGCAGACGCCGACGAACAGGGTGAACGAGGTTCTCGCGACACCGTCCGGCCGGTAGGACTCGGCCAGGGTCAGCGCGAACACCACCCCGGCCAGCAGCGGCACCACGACCGCGGCGTGTCCGATCACCAGACCTCGGCCGCCGGCCCGGCGCAGCAGACGGACGTCGAGCTCCCCGCCCACCAGGAACATGAAGAGGATGACACCCAGCTGAGCCAGCGCGTCCAGGTGCGGCAGGATGAACGTCGGGAAGAGCCACTGCTGCGCGGCCGGCAGCACCGCACCCAGCGCCGACGGTCCCAGCAGCAGCCCGACGGTGAGTTCGCCGAGTACGGCGGGTTGCCCGAGCCTGCGGGCCAGGGCGCCGCCGGCCGCCGCCAACGCCACGATGACCGCCACCGCGAGCAGCAGCCGGCCCAGCAGCCCGTCGGCCCCGTGCGTACCGTCGACGCCCCCGCCGGTCGGACCTGTCCACCGGCCAGCGGTGCCGACCAGGACCACCACGGCCAGCAACGGCAGCACCACGACCAGCAGGTACGTGGCGGGCGTACGGATCCGGCCGACCTGCGGATGGTCGGGTGCCCGTGGTTCGTCGACGTCCATGCTCATACCCCGAGGCCGCCGCCCACCACGAGCTGGGCACCGGTGACGTAGGCGGCGTCGGTACTGGCCAGGTAGGCCACGGCGGCGGCGACGTCGGTCGGGGTGCCCAGGGCTCCCATCGGCACCCGCGCCAGGTACGTCGACCGGGCCCGCTCGACGTCGTCGTCGAACATCCGCAGGATGTCGTCGCCGAGGTCGGTGCCGATCAGCGACGGGTGCACCGAGTTGCACCGCACTTCGTTGCCGAGTCGGGCGCAGTGCACCGCCACCGACTTGGTCAACTGGGTGACGGCGGCCTTCGCCGCCCCGTACGCCACGAACCGGGGCGTCGACATCAGCGCAGCGGTCGACGACACGTTGACGATCGAACCGCCGCCGGCCGCCGCCATCACCTCGATCGCCGCCCGGCAGCCGAGGAGGACACCGTCGAGGTTCGTGGCGAACAGCCGGTGCCAGCTCTGCAACGAGATGGAACCGATGTCCTGTGGCGTGCCGTCGGTGGCCGTACCCGCGTTGTTGACCAGCACGTCCAGCCGGCCGAACCGCTCGACGACCTCGGCGAGCAGCACCGACCAGCCCTTCTCGTCGGTGACGTCCTGCGGCCGGAAGTGGGCGCCGGCGCCGAGCGCACCTGCGGCGGCGGTGCCCCGCCGCTCGTCGCGGCCGGTCACCACGACCGCGTGGGAACCCTCGTCGAGCAGCCGGCGGGCGATGGCGGTGCCGATGCCCCCGGTACCGCCGCTGATCACAACGACCTGGTCCGTGAACCGCATGAAGTCCTCCTGATCGCTGTCCAGGGGTGCCGGTGGGTCGGGTCGGGATGCCGCTGGCTGACCGCCGGATCAGTCCGGTGGCGGCGAGATCGACTGCCCGGTCAACCGGGCGCCGGCTTCGTGCAGGGTCGGCAACTGCTTGCAGAACGCGAACCGCACCAGGTCACGGCCGCCGCTACGGTCGTGGTAGAAGGCCGATCCCGGGATCGCGGCGACCCGTACCCGGGCGGCGAGGTCCTCGCACCAGGCGACGTCGTCGCCGGGGCAGCGCGCCATCACGAAGTACCCGCCCTCGGGGGCGACGGCCGACAACTCCGTGCGAGCGAGGTAACTCAGCAGCACGTCGCGTCGGGCGTGGTACTCAGTGGCCAGTTCGTCGAGGTAGTCGTCGTACGCGCTGGAGTCCAGCGCCGCCGCCACCGCCCACTGCAGAGGCGACGGTGCGGCGAAGGTGACGAACTGGTGGACCCGGCGGATCGCCTCGGTGACCGGCGGCGGCGCCAGGACCCAACCGACCCGCCAGCCGGTCGCGCTGAACGTCTTGGAGGCCGACGACAGCACCAGGGTCCGGTCCCGGCAGCCGGGCACCGCCGACGCCCGCAGGTGCGCGCGCCGGTCGTAGGTGAGATGTTCGTACGTCTCGTCGGAGATCAGGTACGCGTCGTAGCGTTCGGCCAGTTCGGCGAGGACGATGTACTCCTCCGGGGTGATCAGCCGACCGCTCGGGTTACCGGGCGAGTTGACGAAGACCAGCCGGGTACGCGGGCTGAACGCCGCAGCGAGCCGATCCAGGTCGATCTGGAAGTCCGGGAACGTCGTCGGGACGAACCGCACCGTCCCGCCGGCCGCCGCCACGCACGGTGCGTACGTCTCGTAGTACGGCTCGATGATCACCGCCTCGTCACCCGGTTCGAGCAGCGCCGTCGTGGCCGACCACATGGCCTCGGTCGCCCCTGCGGTGACGGTCACCTCGGTGTCCGGGTCGTAGCCGACGCCGTAGTGGCGTTCGCTGTGGGCCGCCACCGCCCGGCGCAGCGTGGGCAGCCCCGGGCTGGGCGCGTACTGGTTGACGTGCTGACGCATCGCCTCCTCGGCGGCCTCGATCAGGGCCGCCGGCGGGTCGAAGTCGGGAAACCCCTGCGCCAGGTTGATCGCCGAGTGCCGGGCGGCGAGCTCGGTCACCCGGGAGAAGACCGAGACGCCGAACGGTCGCATCGCGGCCCGCAGCGGGGCCTGCTGCGGAGCCTGCAGTGGGGCCCGCTGGCTGGTGGTCACCGCTGACCCCCATCCGGCTGCACCGGCAGGACCCGGCCGGGGTTGAGGATGTTGCCGGCGTCGATGGTCTGCTTCAGCAACCGCATCAGCGCGATCTCCGCCGGCGTGCGGGAGTAGCCGAGGTAGGGCAGCTTCTCGAAACCGATGCCGTGTTCGGCCGAGATGGACCCCTCGTGGCGGGCGATGGCCCGGTAGACGATCTCCTCCACCTGCGCCTTGCGCTGCCGGGTGGTCTCGCCCGTCACCACCGCGATGTGAACGTTGCCGTCGCCGAGATGACCGAAGACGATGAGCCGTACGGCCGCCCAGTGGCTGCGCAGCTCATCGTGGATCTCCTGCAGGTAGCTCGCCAACCGGGCGGCGGGCAGGCTGAGGTCGAAACCGAACAGCGGCTGCATCTTCAGCACCTCCTTGGGGATCCGTTCCCGGACCGCCCAGAGCGCGCCCACCTCCTGCGGTGTCCGGGCCAGCACCGACTCGGAGACGATGTCGTCGCTGCCGGCGAGCGCCGCGGAGAACCGTTCGAAGTCCCGCTCGGCGTCCACTCCGGAGCATTCGACCAGTACGTACATGGGATAGCTGCCCTTGAGCGGCAGGGCGGTCTCGTCGGCCAGTGGGAGCAGCACCTCGTAGGCGCTGTCCCACATCGCCTCGTAGGCGCTGATCATGCCGGGCAGTCCGGACTGCAACCGGTGCAGCAGTTCGCGGGCCGCGTCCAGGCCCGGCAACCCGCACATCGCGGCGTAGCGGGTGGTGGGGGCGGGGGAGAGCCGCAGGGTCGCCCGGGTCACCACCCCCAGGGTGCCCTCCGTACCGATGAACAGGTGCTTCAGGTCGTATCCGGCGTTGTTCTTGACCAGCTTGTGCAGCCCGTCGACCACCGTGCCGTCGGCCAGCACTGCCTCGACGCCGAGGACCAGGTCGCGCATCATGCCGTACAGCAGGACGCGCAGCCCGCCGGCGTTCGTCGCCACGTTGCCGCCGATTGTGGCGGTCGCCCTCGGCGCCACGTCGAGCGGGAACATCAGCCCGTGCTCGGCGGCGAGGTCCTGTACCTGGGCGAGGGTGCAGCCGGCCTGGACGGTCATGGTCCGGGTGGTCGGGTCGAGTTCCTCGATGGTGTTCATCCGCTCCAGCGACAGCACCACCTCGTCGGGGCCGGGTACCCCACCGGAGACCAGGCCGGTCATGCCGCCCTGCGGCACGACCGGCCGGCGGTGCGCCGAGCAGAGTCGCAGCAGCTCCGACACCTGCCGGGTGTCGGCCGGTCGGACCACCAGCCGGGGATCGCCGACCCGGTCGCTGCCCCAGAGGTCCTGTGCGTAACGGGGATCGAGACCCGGTCCCTCGAGACAGTGCTCGTCGCCAACGATCTGCCGTACCTCGGCGGTGAACGCCACGGCGTGTCCCTCCTGTTCAGTCGCGGTGTGGCCCGATGTTCGGTCGCGGTGTGGCCCGGCTACCGTTCGACGCCGGGCAGCTGCTGGTAGGCCGAGATCCACTCCAGGCTGGTGCGTACGTGCACGACGACCGGACCGTCGCAGTCGACGGCGACCGGCACGGCCTGCTCGATGTCCTCGACGCACCGCACCGACAGACCGGTCGCCCCGAACGCCCACGCCATCGCGGCGAAATCCGGATTGGCCAGGTCGGTGGCGACCCGGCGGCCGGGGTACGCCCGCTCCTGATGCTGCCGGATGGTGCCGTACGAGCCGTTGTCGGCGACGACCACGATCAGCCGCGACCGCCGCGCGACCGCCGTCGCCAGCTCGGTGCCGGTCATCAGGAAACCGCCGTCGCCGACGAACGTGACGACCCGGCGGTGCGGTTCGCGCAGCGCGGCGGCCACCCCTCCCGGTACGCCGAATCCCATCGCGCCACCGGACATGCCGAGCAGCCGACGGCGACCGGTGGTCCGCAGGTACCGGTGCACCCAGGTACTGAAGTTGCCGGCATCCACAGTAAACACGGCGTCGTCGAGCGTCGCGTCGATCGCGGTCACGACGGCCCCGAACGGCACGCCGTCCGGGGCGTGTACCGGATGCCACCGCGTCGACTCCACCTGTCGCGCCCGCAGCCGGCTGGTCCAACCGGACCAGCGGTCCGGATTCACCTCGCAGGCGTCGGTCAGCGCGGTGAGGAAGGTGCCCGGGTCGGCCAGGACCGGCAGGTCGGGCCGGTGCACCCGGCCCAGCCAGGCCGGATCCGGGTAGACGTGTACCAGCCGACTGCGGGCCGGATCGGGCCAGTTGAACGATCTGCTGGTGATCGCGTCGAGTCGGGTGCCGATCGCCAGCACCAGGTCGGCTTCGTCGAACAGCTCCCAGCGCGCGGCGTCGGTGCCCAGGTGCAGGTGTCCCGCGTACCCGCTGTGGTCGTTGTCGACCAGGTCCTGCCGCTTGTTCGCGGTCACGACCGGTAGCCGCAGCCGCTGCGCGGCGTACCGGATCGCCTCGCGGCCGCTGTCGTCGCCCAGCCGGTCGCCCACGACCAGCAGGGGCGTTCTGGCCTGCGCCAGCAGCGCGGCGCAGCGTAGTACGTCGTCGGGCAGGTAGCCGGGGTTGGCGGCGGGGACCGGCGCGGCGGGCTCCGCTGCGGTGGCCTGACCGAGCAGGTCCTCCGGGACCACCACGACGACCGGGCCCGGCGCGCCCGCCTCGGCCAGGCGCAGCGCCCGCCGTACGGTCTCGCCGACGCGACGGGCGTCGGTCACCGTCCATATACCTTTGGCGACGTCGCCGAAGGTGAGTTCGTAGTTCATCTCCTGGAAGCCGCCCCGACCGATCTCGCTGTGGCGTACGTGGCCGACGACGAGCAGCAACGGGGTGGCGTCCTGTTGGGCGGAGTGCAGGGCGATGGCCGCGTTGGTCGCGCCCGGCCCCCGGTTCACCAGGACCACGCCGGCCCGCCGGGTGAGTTTCGCGTCGGCCAGGGCGGCGAAGCCGGCTGACCCTTCGTGTCGGCTGGCGACCACGTCGATTCCGGGTGTGTCGTGCAGGACGTCCAGCACGTCGAGGTAGCTCTCGCCAGCGACGCAGAAGATCCGGTCCACGCCGTGGGCGACGAGGGTCGCGACGAGGACCTCTGCTCCGGTCGCGGGTGCCGCCGAGCGCCCTCCCCGTGGCGGCGACCCTGGCGGGGCCGACGCCGTGCTCGTCGCCGTGCTCGTCGCCGTGCTCATCGTGGCGCCAGGTAGGTCGCGGTCCGCGTCGTCGCCGGATGGATCACTGCGGCGTCGTCGAAGCTCTGCCCGTACGCCTGGTATTGCATGAGCATGAACTCGGGCGGGCTGTGGTGCCAGTGCTCATCCCCACGGTCGAAGCTGACCGGACCGCGCCAGGTATCGAAGGTGCCGGCCTCGAGCGCGGCGAGCAGCGCTTCCCGGTCCGGCGCACCGGCCGCCGCCAACGCCTGCCCGATGATCGTCACGTCGGTGAACGCGTTCAGCGCGTTGTCCGGCGGGAACGATCCGAAGCTGGCCGAGTAGCGGTCGGTGAACCATCGGCCGATCCGGGTGAGCCCGGGCCACGACGGCCGGTACGTCGTCGCCGGCCAGATGACCAGGTTCCCGGCCTCACCGGCGAGCCGCCAGTAGTCGTCCGAGCGCATCGGGAACGGGAACATGACGAGCAGTTGCGTACCGGGCAGCAGTCCGATCTCGGTGGCCTGGTTGATGACCATGTAGTTGGTCCGGACGACTCCACAGTTGATCAGCACATCCGGTTCAAAGTCCTTGATCTTGCGAAGCTCGTCGTGGACCTCCGTGGTCGACTCCTGGTCGAAGTCGAACCGTACGGTGCTGAAGCCCGCCGCGGTGGCCGCTGCCTGTTCGACGGTGTCGGCCATCATCGACCCGAAGACCGTGTTCGGCGCGATGATCCCGAGGCGGAGCAGCTTCTGCTCGGCCAGAAAATCGATGATCATGGGGACCCGGTCGGCGATGCTGAAGTAGGTCCGGAACAGGGTCCGCCGGTGCCGCGCGGTGATCGTGTTGTGTCCGTTCTCGACGAAGATCGGTACGCCGAGTAGTTCCGCGGTGTGGGTGGCGTGTTCGGCAGTGCGCAGATGCCACTGGCCGACCACCGCGAGCACCTCGTCGACGACAGCGAGCTTGGCCAGGCCGGCGACGGCCGACCGTTGCATCCCCTCGTCCGCCGCGCTGGCCTGGTCGTTCTCTACCACGAATCGAATGTCGGCGATACCGGACTCCCGCAGGTACGTGGCACCCAGGCTGGCGCCCCGGACGATCAACTCGCCGGCGACCGGATCGCCGGGCCCGGTGAGCGGGGTCAGGATGCCCAGCGGCGACGCGTCCGGGCCCGCCTGGACGTTGACGGAGCTGATCAGGTCACGTGCCCGCGACTCGGGTGTCCCGGTTGACATGGTTGTCTCCTCCGGTGTCGATGAGGGTGTCGAGGTGCGGTGGTGCGGTATGGACGTCAGCAGTCGAAGGTCTGGCGGTACTGGGCGAACCGGCGGTTGAGGTCGGCGCCGTCGAGTCCGAAGACCTCCGGCCGGTACCGGTGGACGCCGTGCTTGGTCTGCGAGTTCTCGCGTAGGTAGCTGCGCATCGCGGACTCGGCCGGCCCGGTCATCGGCACGCCGATGAAGTCGCAGATCCTGGCGATGGTGCCGATCGGATCCGCGATCAGATCGGCGTAGCGGACGTCGAGCAGTTGCCCGGACGGGACCAGCTCCCGGGATGCGGTCACCCCGCCGATGACCTGGTCGATGCGGTCCAACCACTGCCGGCCGATCTCGTGCCGGTCGACCTGGTCGCTGCGCGCCTCGCGGACGGCCACACAGAGGCTGCACGTCGACGGCACGGTCCGTGCCGGGTCGCGGTGCAGCTGGATCAGCCGCGCGTCCGGGTAGACACCGATGAGTTCGGCGACCGACCACAGGTGGAACGGACACTTCAGCACCACCGGTCCGCCGGCCTCGCGCCAGAGCAGCGCCTGGAGCTGCCGGCGGTGGTAGCGATACTCCTCGGTCAGGTCGCGCCCCCGCAGCCACCCGCTGTAACTGGGGATCCGGTAGCGCATCTCGTAGACCATGCTGGCGAAGGTGTTGCCGAGCAGCCGGTGGCACTCGTCCGGGCGTCGGGCGTCGAGGTAGTGGATGTGGGGCAGGTCCGGGGCGATCCGGTTGTACTCGTCGACGTAGCGCTGCGCCTCGTCGGCCAATCGGCGGTACCGCTCGGGGTCGCCGCGGTCCTCCGCCGGGTTCATCAACTCCCACAGCGCTGGGACCCGCAGGCCCGGATGGTGAGCCAGCAGATTGTGTACGAGCGTCGTACCGGTACGCAGCAGACCGGTGACGAGCACCGGCCGCGGCACCGGCCATCCGGTGATCTCCGGATGCCGCTCGATCAGCCGTGCCAGCCTCGCCTGCACCACCAGGGCCGCACTCAGTGCGCCGGCCACCGCCCGGCGACCCGACGGAGTCAGCCGGGCCTCACTGGACAGGCCCGACGCGAGCCGGTCCAGGTTGGCCAGGAACTGGAACGACTCCGGCGGGACGCCGGTGCGCGCGGCGGCGTCCGCCACGATCGCCTCCGTGGCCAGTTCCGTCGTGGTCACCATGGCGTCACCTTCCCGGGACGGCAGCAGCGGGTCGCCGTGCCTGGTCGGTCGATGCGGCCCCGACGACGTCCACCCGGTCCCGCAGCGGACGCCCGGCCAGGAAATCGTCGAGGTTGTCGAGCAGTACGTCGGCGATCCGCTGTTCCTCCTGCGGGAACCGGTACGCGCCGTGCGGAGTGATCCAGAGGTTGGGGACGCTCCACAACTCGGACCGCTCGGCGAGTGGCTCGCTGTCGTGGACGTCGAGCAGTGCCGCTCGTAACCGGCCTGCCGTCAGCCGGCTGATCAGGGCGCCGGTGTCGAGCACCTGAGGCCGGCCGACGTTGATCACGCTCGCGTGCGCCGGGAGGCGGTCCAACACGGCGCCGTTCACCAGGTGCCGGGTCTGCGGGGTGTGCGGCATGGCGATGACGAGATGGTCGGCGCCGTCGGCCGCATCGGCGATCCGCCGCAGGGGCAGCACCTGGTCGGTGCCGGGGCAGGAGCGGGGGGTACGGGTGACGGCGGTGACGCTCACCCCGAACGCCGGCGCCCGGGTCGCGATCTCGGCGCCGATCCGGCCCAGCCCGACGAGCGCCATCCGCGACCCGGCGACCAGAAGCGCGTCGGGCAGCCGCCATTGCTGTCGCCGATGCTGGTCGACCAGCCGAACGGCGTCCTTGGCCAGCGCCAGCAGCCCCATCCAGGCGAACTCTGCGACGGCCTTCGCCGGCACCCTGGCCGACGACGACACCTGGAGCGTCGGTGACGGCGCGCCGGCCGGTACGTGGTCAGTACCGGTACCCGTCAGGTGCAGCCAGCGCAGCCGGCGGCACCTGCCGAGCAGGCCGGTGGGAAAGGTGTTGGCGACCAGCACCTCGATGCCGTCGGCGTCCGGGGGGTCGGTGTCGACATCGGTCACCAGTTCGACAGCCAGGTCCGGATGGCGCGCGGCGAGGCTGGCGCGTAGCCGTGGACCGATGGTCGGGTGGTAGACACAGACCCGGGGACCGGTGCAGGGGTGCTGCGGCATCAGGCACTGACCAGTTCCCGCTCGCGGCGGGCGGCCAGCCGCTGCGCGGCGATGTCCGCAGCGATACGCGTCAGTGGTCGCGGGTCGCCAGCGGAGCGCGCCAGCAGTTCCCGGACGTTGTCCCGGATGCGGGCCGAGACCTCGCGGAACAACCAGTCGACGAGATCGTCGAGCCCGAGGTCGCGGGGTGCGGCACCGAGCAGCAGCAGGCCGGTGACGGCCGCCGCACCGCAGTTGGCCACGATCCCCGGCAGCACCGGCACGCCCCGCCTGGCGAGCTCCTCGCATGCCTCGTCGGAGCAGGTCAGGTTGCCGCCCTCGACGATGATCGACGCGGTCACCCGGTCGACGTTGTGCCGGGTGACCGCGTCGCGGTTGGCGGCGAGGACCAGGACGTCTGCGGCGACGTGCAGCCATGCCTCGGCGGCCGAGTCCAGGAGCTGCCCGTCGGGCAGGCGGCTCCGGTCAACGGTGCCGGATTCGTCGGTGATGGATATGAGCTCCTGTACCGGGAGTCCGTCCGGGTTGATGATCGTGCCATAACGGTCGGCGACCGCGACAATACTGAATCCGCGGGCAACGAGTCCGCTCGCCACGCCTCGACCCACGGTGCCGAAACCCTGGATGGAAACGGTGCCGCTGGTGGCGTCCAGGCCGATTCTTTCGGCGGCCTCGACGGTCGCTTCGCACACTCCGAAGCCGGTCACCTCATGGCAGTGCTGCCACAGTTCGCTCCACGAGCACGGGAGCTCCACCTGGCCGTCGCGGCGCAGGTCGAAGGCGGCGGCTTCGAAGAACAGGTCGCGGTCCCGGTAGGAAACCCCCTGGTCGCATCCCAGGTAGATGCCGCTGTGCAGCAGTGGGGCGACGGCCTTGCCGAATGCGGTCAGTTGCCGATCGCGTTGCGGTCCGGGTGGGAGTCCGCAGGCGATACCGGCCTTGGCTCCGCCGATCGACAGGCCAGCCAGGGCGAGTTTGGAGGTCATTGCTTCGGCGAGTGCGTCGACTTCCTCGATGTCGACGTCGGCCGTCATTCGGGTGCCGCCCATCGCCCGGTTGTCGACCATGTCGTCGATGACGACGAAGCCTCGGAAGTCCGTCTCCGGATCGGTTACCTGAATACGCATCTGCATCCCCATGGGATCCTCCCCATTCGACGACGTTCGTACCCGTGGCGGCGCGTTGGTTTGACCCGTTTTTATGGCATGTGGAGAATTGTGTTCGGGCCGGCGGGCGTGACTGTTCGGGCGTTCCCTGGGGTGGGATCGCCGCAGCGCTGTATGGCAGCCGGCTTGGCTGAAGAAATCGAATTCCTATTGTTCCGGACGAGTGCTATGGCACTCAGCTTCGGCTGGTCATGTTCCTGTGCAGACCTCCCGTGGCGACCCAAGTTTGGATAGCTCGCTCTGCCTGTGGCGACGATTGAAGCATGTAACTGGCACCCGTGCAAGTAAGATCGAACGCCCTCTTTGTGTTGATTTTTGCACTTATCCCGCGTGATGCATCACGCATCGTGTTCGAACTTTTTCCTGCAAATTCTATGTGTCTGATGGGTCTTCGTTTACTGAATCAGTTGTTTGTCAAGTCATTCAATCGCCGCTTCTGTCCAGCGGTTCAGGGAAAGTGAGGGGTATCGCCGGGGGTATTGTCCGATTGGACGCGATGAGGTCGTCCGTGGCGGCGGTGGATGCCCTGTGCGGCCCCTTCGTCGCGATGGGATTCATGCAGGCACCGGGTAGGTGGCGGCCGCCGCCGCCACCCGCGACGTGGCCCGTCGGTCGGGTCGTCGGTTGGTGGAAACGGTCCCGCCGGGCCGGTGGATCGCCATTCGGCCGCCGGCCGTCCGGTGTTCCCATGACTGTGGCCGGGAGATTGCCGATGATGACGGATCTGTTACTTGGTGCAACCTGCTGCTACGCGCAGTAGTTTCTGACGATCTTGATCAATCCGGTGGGAAGGCTCGGCGCCGGCGGTCACTGCCGGGGCGGCCGTCGCTGACCCCGGAAGACGTGCCGGTATGTCTGCGGCGGAACCGCCACGGCCCGCTGGAAGTGCATCCGTAGCGTGGCGGCGGACCCGAAACCCACTCGGCGGGCGACCCACTCGATCGGCTCCTCGGTCGTCTCGAGCAGCTCCTGAGCGAGGCGGACCCGCTCCTGCACGAGCCATCGGAGCGGGCTGACCCCGGTGATCTCGACGAACCGGCGGGCGAACGTCCGCAAACTCATGTTCGCCTGCCGGGCCAGGTCCGGCACGGTCAGCGGCGCGTCGAGGTGCTCACGAACCCAGTCCAGCACCGGGCCCAGATCGGTGCCAGCCGGCACCCGTACCGGCGGCTGCACGAACTGCGCCTGGGAACCGTCCCGGTGCGGCGGTACCACCATCCGCCGGGCCAGGTCCCGCGCCACCGTCGTGCCGTGGTCGAGGGTGACCAGATGCAGGCAGATGTCGATGGCGGCACCGGTGCCGGCGGAGGTGAGGATGTCTCCCTCGTCGACGAAGAGGACGCCGCCGTCCACGTTCACCTTCGGCCACTTGTGGGCGAAGTCGGTCAGGTTCATCCAATGTGTCGTAGCGCGCCGGCCGTCGAGCAGCCCTGCCGCCGCGAGCAGGTACGCGCCGGTGCAGATCGCTACCATCCGGGCCCCTCGCTCGTGCGCCCGCCGAAGGCTGGCGAGTAGTTCCGCCGGCGGTTCCAGCTGGGTACGGCGGGCACACGCCGGCACGATGACGGTGTCGGCCCGCTCCAACTCGCTCAGCGACCAGGGCACCTCCAGGCCCATCCCACCGGGCCCCCGGAGCCGGCCCGGAACCGCCGCGCACAACCGCAGCTCGTACCAGGGATCCACCAGGTCGGACCGGTCGATGCCGAAGACCTCGCAGGGTACGGCGAGTTCGAAGATCGGCATCTCATCCGTGACAGCCACGGCTACGACATGGGCCATGGCAGAAACCTAGCGGCTTCTGGCACTACTCATGCTGTCACCGGCTCCGTCCACCTGCCACTCTCGCTTGGTGGTCAATAGCGCACAGGACGTCAAGCCCACCCCGGTCAGGCAGTCCGGCGGGCAGGTGACGTTCGTCCAGGGCACGGCGCTCTACGTCGGCGCCGTACTCGGCACCGGGGCGATCGCCCTGCCGGCCCTGGCCGCCCGGGCCGCAGGTCCGGCATCGTTGCTGGCCTGGCTGGGCATGGTGCTGATGTCCATCCCGCTCGCCGCCACCTTCGCCGCGCTCGGTTCCCGGTACCCGGACTCCGGCGGTGTCTCGACCTACGTCCGGCGCGCCTTCGGACATCGACCGGCAGCGCTGGTCGGCTGGTGTTTCTACCTGACCGTGCCGCCCGCGATGGCCGCCGCCGCGCTCTTCGGCGGGGCCTACGTGGCCAGCGCCACCGGCGGCGGCACCGCGACCGTCGTCGGGACGGCGGCGCTGCTGATCGCCACCGTCACGATCGCGAACGCCTTCGGGCTGCGCGTCTCCGGCCGGCTCGCCCTGATGCTCGCGGGGGTGCTCGCGACGTTGCTGCTGGCGGCCGCGATCACCTCGCTGCCACACGCGCGGTGGGACAATCTGCAACCATTCGCGCCCTACGGCTGGTCGGCGGTGGCGACCGCCGCGGCGCTGCTGGTCTGGAGCTTTTCCGGCTGGGAGGCGATGACGCACCTGTCGGCGGATTTTCGGCGACCAGCCCGGGACATTCCCCGGACCACCGGATCGGCCGTGGCCATCGTCGGCGTGCTCTACCTCGCCGTCGCTGCGGCCAGCGTCCTCGTGCTCGGGGCCGCCGCTGGGGAGTCCAACGCGCCGTTGGCCGACCTGCTGGCGATCGGGGTCGGAGGGCCGAGCCGGGTAATTGCCGCTGCGGTCGCCGTACTGCTGACCCTCGGCGTGATGAACACCTACCAGGCAGGTGCGGCCAAACTCGGCGCTGCCCTCGGCCGCGACGCGGCCATGCCCCGCTGGCTGGCACCCGGCGCTGCCTCCGGCGAAGTGCCGCTACGCAGCGTCGGAGTCGTGGCGGCGATCGCCGGTGCCGCGCTCGCCGGGGTGACGCTGCTCGGCGACGCCGATCCGGAGCCGCTCGTCCTGCTGACCACGGGTGCGTTCATGACCGTGTACGTTCTCGGTGCCGCCGCCGCTGTGCGACTGCTGCCGCGGCGCAGCGCTGGCTGGGTGTCCGCGCTCATCTCGGTGATCGCCGCCGCCGCGCTGCTCGCCACGACCGGACGCTACCTACTGTGGCCACTCGGGCTGGCGGCCGCCTGCCTGTTCTACCTGTATGTCAGCTCTGCTGCCGCTCGTCGACGCCCCCGCAGCGACGACCGACCGTCCGTCCCGGACGACGTTGTGAGGTAGCAAGGTGCGAGCCGGACCTGTCCCGTGTCGGCCGGGAGTCCTGCCTGACCGGCAGCGCATCTACGGAAAGGTTATCCTTAATTCCGTTCTTGACTCTTGGATGGTCGATGACCTGGCACAGCCCCCCGCATACACTGCTACTCAGAACCGTTGACGGGTGCGATCTGGATCCGGGACGTCTGCTCGACGTCTTCGCCGACCAACGGCGACTGCTCCTCGACGACCTGCGGGGGTTCGGGCCGCGGGAGTGGTCCGCGCCGACCCGCTGCCCCGACTGGTCCGCGCACGACACCGTCCGGCACCTGTGTGACGTCACCCGCGCGATCGCCGCCGACCCTGGTGACCTCACCTTCGACATGGCATCCGGGTTCGACCCTCGGATCACCCCGAACCGGTGGCTCACGGCATCGGCCGGCGAGCCACCCGCCGCCACCGTCGACCGGCTCTCCGCGACGACGGACGAGGTCCTCGCCGTGGCACGGGGTCGGCTGGCCCGTGACGAACGGTTCGAGGTCGCCCTGCCGTTCGGGCCGATGGACTGGACGGTGCTGGTGCTGCACGTCCTGTGGGACTCGTGGCTGCACGAACGGGACATCTTTCTGGCACTCGGCGCCGATCGCCCGACCGTCACCGCACAGCCGGCCGGGACCGGGTCAGTTGACACCGGTGCGACCGGCTACGCGGCGGCGTACGGGCTGCTCATCGCCGCGGCTGTCGCGCGGATTTTCGGCGACCAGGTACGCCATCGCCTCGCGCTCGGCGGTACCGGCGGTGGCGTATTCGAGCTGGACACCGACGGTGCGGTGACCCTCACCGTCACGTCGCCGTCGCCATCCCCGGCCGGCCCGCCCGCCGCCGAGGTGACCGACGCGCTGGCCGGGCGCGGCTCGGCAGCTGCGCTCGGCGTCGTACCCGACCAGGCGCGGACCGCCCTGACCCACCTGGCAGCCTTCCTCACCACCCCGGTCGACGGCACCACCGCCTGACGACACGGCAGCACCCCCTGAAGACGCACGACACCGCTACGGGGTGATGACGATCCGGGCGCTGGCCGACCCGTCGGCCTGGGCCTGCCAGGCAGCGAACACCTCGTGGAGCGGACGCACCTGGTGTTCGATGGTCAACCGGCCGGCGTGCGTGTGACCGCCGCCGACCAGGACCTGGCTGCCGGGATCCGGTCGGCTGCTGAGCACCGCCGCCGACATCAGACACGACTGGGCGCGGCTGGACTCCGTACCGATGGACACCCTGCGGCCCTCGGCCGGTGACCGTCCGCCGGAGTCGCCCCACCACTGACCTCGGCGCCAGCCCGGCTCGGTGCTTCAGCGGTCGGCCGCCGCGAAGTTCTGGTGTCCCAGCACCGCGAGCAGCCGGATCTTGTCCTCGGCTTCGCTGCCCGGCCGGGGTGTGAGCACCAGCAACGCCTGCGACTGGTCCTCGGTGAACAGGGCCTGGCAGTCCACCTCGATCCCGCCGACCTCCGGATGCACCACGATCTTGTGGTCCTCGAACCGGCGGGCGACCTCGTGCCGCTCCCAGAGCCCGTGGAACTCGGGTGACTCGGCCAGCAGCGCCCGTACCAGCTCACCGGCGCGCGAGCGCGGCCCGGCCGCGCCGTGCGCCACCCGCAGCGAGGCGACGAGGCCGCGGCCATGCCGGTCGTGGTACTCCGGCGGGTACACGGCCCGGGAGGCCGGATCGGTGAACCACCGGTAGACGTCGCAGCGGGCCAGCCCGGTACGCGCAGCCGGATCGCCGAAGAGCGACACCGCCAGCCGGTTCGCCACCAGCACCTCGCCGAGCGACGACAGAATCAGCGCCGGAGTGTCCGCCATCCGGTCCAGCACCCGCAGCAGGGCCGGGGCGACATGAGTGTCCTCGGGTGTCCGGCGGGGGACGTTGTGCCCGGCCAGCCGGAACAGGTGGTCACGTTCGTCGGTGGTCAGCCGCAGCGTCCTGGCGAGCGCGGCGAGCATCTGCGTCGACGGCTGCGGGCCGCGCTGCTGTTCGATCCGCACGTAGTAGTCGGCGGACATGCCGGTCAGCGCCGCGACCTCCTCCCGGCGCAGCCCCGGCGTGCGACGACGCGGCCCGGACACCAGGCCGACGTCTGATGGGCGCAGCGCCTCGCGGCGCCGGCGCAGGAAATCTGCCAGGGCGGCACGGTTCATACGGTCCATGGTGCGCCGCACCGAGCCGTCCCAGCCAGGGATCGCGGGTCCCCCGATCACCGGGTTGGTGCCTGACCGGCCGCCCGGCGGCGAGGGTAAGTGACATGAACACGTCCGGAAACACCATCTTCGTCCCCGGCGCCACCTCCGGTATCGGACTGGCGCTTGCCCGACGACTGCAGGCCGCCGGCAACACCGTCGTCATCGGCGGGCGGCGGGGCGACCTGCTCGACAAGCTCGCCGCCGACCACGGATTCGGCACCGTACGCATCGACACCGCCGACGCGGCGTCGATCGCGGCGGCGACCGCCGCCGTCGTCGAGCGCTTCCCGGAGCTCAACGTCCTGATCGCGATGGCCGGCATCATGCGGGCCGAGGACTGGACGGGCCCCGGTTTTCTCGCCGACGCCGAAGCGGTCGTCACCACCAACCTGCTCGGTCCGATCCGGCTGATCGCCGCCCTCACCGGCCACCTGCAGACCCGCCCCGACGCCGCGATCGTCACGGTCTCCTCCGGCCTGGCGCACGTCCCGCTGCGGGTGACCCCGACCTACAACGCCACCAAGGCCGCGATCCACCAGCTCAGTGAGACGCTGCGGCTGCAGTTGGAGCCGGCCGGCGTGCAGGTGATCGAACTGGTCCCACCCGCCGTGCGGACCGCACTGATGCCGGGTCAGGAAACCTCCGACTTCGCCATGCCGCTCGACGAGTTCGCCGACGAGGTGATGACCTTGATCGAGGCCGACCCGAAGGCCCGCGAGATCCTGGTCGAACGGGTGAAGTTCCTCCGGTACGCCGAGGTCCGCGGCGACAACGACCAGGTCGTGGCCACCCTCAACGCAGCCGACCCGCACGCCCGCTGAACCAACCGGTCAGGAAACCCGACCGTGTACGGCGAACGTGCCCGGCCGAACACCCAGGTCATCCTCGAGGAGGTCGCCGACGACGGCTGGAGCCTGGGCGGCACCATCCTCAACGCGGAGCTCCTCGGCCGCAGCTGACCGACGTGCGGATACACGTCGAGGGCCGGACCCCGGTGGTACGGGGTCCGGCCCTCACGCTGTGTTCGTGGTCAGCTGTTCCAGTGCTGGGCGACGAGGTCGGCGGCCTGGGTCTCCCACTGGGCGTAGTGGTCCGGGAACGCCGATACCTGGACGGTCTGGGCGGCGTC
>NZ_JBHMIM010000071.1:0-27531 GCF_048060115.1 Micromonospora sp. LOL_023 | reverse complement strand
TGCACCGCCATCGCCCACAACCTCACCCGCGCCGCCGGGCACCTCGCCGCCGGCACCTGGACCACCGCCCGGACCTCGACCATCCGCACCCGCATCATCACCGTCGCCGCCCGCCTCGCGCACCGGGCCCGCACCATCCACCTGCACCTACCTGAGCACTGGCCCTGGCAGGCCGCGTTCGACAACCTGTTCACCACCATCCAGGCACGACCCGGCTGACCACAGCAACACCGACGCGCGACCAGGCGGCCCGACCACAAGCCACGAACCCCCGCCCCAACCCCCGAACGACAACCCCCGGAGCAAGCCGACCACGTAATCGGCGATCCAGCCACGCTCCGAAACCACCCAATACCGAAACTACTCAACCGAGCTCAAGACCAACCGCGTCGGTGGATCGAGGCTCAGCGAGTGCGGCCAGCAGGTCCTGCGGGGTCTTGCCTCGGGCGTGCACGAAGCGGCGGATCGCACCGTCGGCGGGAATCGTGTCAGCGGGCAGCAGATGCGTGTCGGGCACCCACCGCCGCCGGCGCGGATCGGCAAGCACATCCAGACGCGCCAACAGCGCTGACTTACCCGAACCCGGCCTGCCGGTGACCACCAACGTTGTTGGCCCGGCACCCGCCAACCACCGAGTCGCCTCCCGCAACGCGGCATGCCGACCGGTGAACAACCACAGATCATCCCGGCCGCCCGCAGTGTCCAGTCCTCGCGCGCGCGGGTCGACATGATGACGGCGTTCCCGCTCCCGCGCTTCCCGCTGGACACGCAGGTCACGGGTACGTAGGTCGTACTCACTGAACCAGTCGTCGAAACGCGGGTTCGGGAAGAACTCCGCCGCTTTCTCACCGAGGAACATCAACCGGGCCTGTTGATCCGGCGGGGTCCTCGCGTTGATTGCGGTGACCAGCGCGTCCAACGGCAGGAACGGCACCTCGAAACCAGCCACCGACCGATCCTGCACCGCAGCGGCCAGAGCCTGGGTGAACGCCCCCGGCGCAGCACGCTGATTGGCCCGGGCGGCGACGATCACCGCGACGGACGGGGTACCGTCCAAGGCTCGCAGGCGAGTCAGAAAATCGGCGGCGTTCGCGTTCATCCGCACGGCCGCGCTGCCCGCATAACAGGTGTCCAACACGAACAACAGCTGCTGCCCGGCCACCTCACCCAGACTGTGGCTGTCCAGAATCCGCCCGGTCAGGTCTCCCGCCCGCACCGAGTCGTAGGCGAGATCGACGGAATCGGCCATCGGCAGCAGCAGATCACCATGGTGGTCGAGACCGTGGCCGGTGTAGTAGACCACCACCACGTCGTCCGGACGCCGCTGTGGATCGGTCAGGAACGCACGGAGCCGATCCTGGAACCCCCGCGCCGCCATCCCTGTCCCGAAGCCAGGCACGGCCGAGTAGCCCAACCCGGTGAACAACTCCCGGGCCCGCTGCAACTCGTCGCCCAGCTCAGGCAGGTTCTCCAAGCCCAGACCCGGCTGGAAGGCAGTGGTGGCCGCGCCGATGAAGAACCGCCGAGCCTCACCGCCACCCGTCGCGGCGGTCACCGCAACCCCGCCAGCACCGCCGCACCGGTCTCCGCAGCCGACAGATACCGCTCAACCGAGTGGGCGGCGACTCCGTTACTGATGGCCACATCGGTCACCCGATCGCCGAACACCTCACGCAGCCTCGGCCGTAGCGCCACAAAGTCCCCATCGTCGGTGATGTTCACCCAACGGCGCACACCCGGCCAGACCCCCACCAGACCACCCCGCCCGTCCCTGACAGGCGGCGGCCGCAGCCGCTGCGTCACGACATGCGGCACCCCCAACGGCGAACCCAACGTCACCAGATCCGTCACCGGCCACTGCGGATGCGCACACAACGCCTCGTACGCCACGACCGAGCCCAACGAATGCGCCACCACCACCCGCGTGTCCGGGCCGATCACGGCCGCGAACCGCCTCTGGATCTCCTCCCGCACCTCCGGCTGCCCGAAATAGGCGGAAACCTGCTTCAGCCAGAACACCAACACCCGCTCCGACACCCGAACCAGAAACCGCGACCCCGCCAACGCCAACACCGCCGCCCGCACCGACGCCACCCCACCCAACGACCGCGCATCCGGCGATCCCACCAGCGGATCCACCGCCGCCGCAGCCCGCCACCACTCCACCAACAACTCGGTCTCCAGACCCGCCTCGACATCGTCAGCCGTCAACGGCGGCACACCCGCGTCGAGAAGACGTCCCGACGCACGAAACACATCCCCAAACGCCACAAAGTCAAGATCGTCGGCAGTCAGCGCATCCCGCGCGCCACCAGCCAACTCGACCCCACCCAACAACGCAGGACCCCACACCGCCACCATCTGCGGACGCGTCAAGAACGTATTCAAGATCCCATGAACCGCAACCACCCTCGCCACAGCCTCGCAGGCTACACCGGACAGTCACCAGAACCAGAGCCCTGATCTACAGATGTCAACAACCCGACTAGGCGACCACGATCCGCCACACGACAACCCCGAGCACGTGAGCAGCCCGTCCAAGGAGGCAATACCCCCAGAGACTGCATAATCATCTGCCGCGAGGTGAGCGCCGACCTTGTATAGCCGAGCATGTCGTCGATCCGGGTCCACAGCACGCGCGCCAGGTCGTAGGCCTCGATTCACCGGTGCGGTCGACTACTACGAGTAGCCCGTCCGGCCGCCTGGACATCGACCGGAGAGCAGGCCTGCGGCCGCCGATATGCTCTCTTTCTGGGTTGGGTCGGGCATTTTGAGCTGCTGGGACCGAAATGTGAATCGGCCGCTACTGGCGCGAAGATGAAGCAAACGTCCAGTGAGACCGACACGTTCTGGCGGGTGCCTCTGGCCGTCGTCGATGTCCGCTACCGTTACGACATGGCTCGATCGATTGGCACACGACCGTGGCGGGTCCGCGCCCGGTCGGCGATGGGCAACGCACCGCTGGCCGCCGACGGCATGGTGTTCGGCACCAGCACCGACCACCACGTGTACGCGGTCGATGCGGCGACCGGACGTCTACAATGGAAGCATCGGGTCGCCGACCGGTCCCCGCCCCTGGTGGCGTTGCTGCGTCCGCCGAGGGTCGGGCACTCCCTCGGCTCGCTGCACATCGGCATGCCAGCCGCCGGCGACCGGCCCGGGGCGCTGCACACTGTGCACAGCCGGACCGGCGAGACGCGGTGGCGTACCGAGATCGGCGAGGCGTCCGTGTTCGACGTACTCGTCGAAGGCGGCGTCGTATTCGCCTGTTGCAGCGACGGCGTCCGGACGTTCGAGGCCGGCTCGGGAACGCAACGGTGGCACCGGACCGTCGAGAACCTGCCTTCCGTCCGGTGGGGCGGGCCGGCGTCCGCCGACGGGATCGTTGCCTGCGTCGGCGAGATCCGGCAGTCGTGGTCTAGCGCCGACGCGGTGTGCGTGATCGTCGCGTTCGACCTGGACAGCGGCGAGCGGCTGTGGGTCCGGTCGATCGAGACCACCGGCGTCCGGCTCGCCGCCTCCCCCGGCCGGTTGTACCTGGCCACCAGCCAGGGGGAGCTGATTGCCCTGGAACTGCGCACCGGCGAGGAGAGCCGGGTCAGGGACGACGGACCGAACTGGATCTTCGCGTTCCCGGCCCGGCCGACCCGCACGATGTCGACGGTTGCCATGCGGCCGGGCGGGTTCACCCCGGTCTTGGTGTCTCACACGCCGGTCAGCGCGGCCCTGAGTACCCCCGTCGTGACGTCGGACGGCGTATTCGTCGGAAGCCAGAACGGCAACACCTACCGCGCCAACGTCGTCGACGGCCGCCTGTCGTACTACACGTGGGAGACCGATCTGCAGGTCCGGGCAGTCGCGCACGGCCAGGGTCTGGTGTTCGCCGGCTTCATCGACGGGATGGTCAACGCCTGCCCGGCCGAAGGCGGCGACTTCCACTGGGCGACGATCTCGCCGGTCGGCCGGGTCGCCGGGCTGACCTGTGCCGACGGGATGCTTTACGTCAGCGGTGACCCGTTCCTGGCCGCATTCGACGCCACGACCGGCGCCGGGCCGTGGCGCTGGCCGCGGCAACGCACCACGACAAGCCGGCGGTGACACAGGTGTCATGACACCTCGACAGGTTGCGGCTGCCGCGGCAGCACCGCAGCCGCATGCGCCGCGAACACGGCAGCGACCACCGGCCACGACGGGTCATGATCCCGCGCCGACTGCACCACCGTGCGACCACCATCGAGGACCGTCGGGACCTGGCTCTGTCATACCGCAACCGAGGCCGACTGGCCATGATCCGAGTGGACCTCACCGCCCCGGCTACGGCAATGGAACTGGCTAACGAGTTGCGTGGGCTGAGCACGATGCACTCGCTCGTGACGCCCCGCATCTTCCCGCTGCCTGAGTTCCACACTGGCAGCCGCTACGCGAATCTGGTCAAGCAGGTCACCGGGTGAGGTGATGTACCCCGAACTCCTTGTCGACGTCTCCCGGCTCATGTTGCGGTTGGCAGGGAGCGTCTTGTATGCGAACGCGTCGATCGATGCGAGGACGGATGCCCATTGAGGTCAACCGACGCACTCACATGCCGCCGGCAGTGCGTCACCGGCATCTGACGGCGGCTTGCAGAACTGATCAGCACAGCGCTTTGGAGACTTTCATCTCGACAAGAGCGGAGGATGCCAGCGGCACGTCGTCGTAGTTGTGAGCCAGGCGGACAAGATCGGCGCTGCGCAGACCCCTGCGGTGCAGCTTGATGATGACGGGATCGAGGCGGCTCACCAACGCTCTCGTCTCGTCTCGCGGCGCGGCTAGCGCGGTGGCCACGTCGCCATCTTCGCCCCGAGCTTCGGCGGCAGCGGAACCGGCCACCAACCGTCGGGCAACGGCCCGACCCGCAGCAACCAGCTTGGCCAGCACGGACTTGCCGCCACCCATTGGAACAATTGGGACAATCGGCCGGCCACGCTCAGTGATCTCAATGGTCTCACCGCAACCCACTCGGACAGACGCCTGACCCATGTCCTGGCTCAGATCCCAGGGACCGATGCGTTCCACGAGGAGAGCGTAGGACCAGTATCTCCATCCGCTACCGGTCCGCGAACGACCTGAGCACCGACTGTCGCTCCGCTTCGGTGAGGACGCCGGCAAACGGCGAGTTCTGCCGCAGCTCGTCGGCAAGCGCCGATCGGGAGGTGAGCGTCTCCAGGACGACCTCAGTGCCGCCGGTCAGCACCTCGGCCCAGCGGTCCAGCCAGTGCCGGGTCATGCCGTCAGGGTGAATGGCCCGGAGCCGTTCGAGGTTGCTCGCCGCCTTCTGCAACACCAGGTCGGGATCGGCGACCAGTCTGCCGGCGACCGCATGGTGCAGCCACAGCGCCTTGTACTGGTCGCGGATCAGCGACGGTTGGAGCACTGCTTCGACGTCGGCCCGCCGCAGCCGGCGACGGCGACCGACCCAGACGTACGGGAGCTGGCCGCGTACGCACCGGTCGACCACCTGACGCCGAGACATCCGCAGCACGACTGCCGCTTCACCGGTCGTCAGCAGATCGTCACCACTCACCGCCACGGGACCAGCATGAGTGACCCGGTGGGCGGCTCCGGCGCAGGGCTGCCAGGAATCGGTGGGAGAATCACCGATCATGAGCGAGCAGGCCGGCCCCGGCGAGACCACCCACGAACCGACCGACTCCAGCACGGCGGTGTCCGCACCCCGGCAGCAGCGGTGGACCCGCCGCGCCCCCTGGCTCGCCTTCGGTCTCGCCGCCACCGTGCTCGTCGTCGACCAGCTGACGAAGATGTGGGCGGAGGCGACGCTGACCCGGGGCGAGCGGACCCCGCTGATCGGCGACGCCCTCGGCATCCAGTTGATCTACAACCCGGGCGCCGCGTTCTCGATGGGCGAGAACACCACCTGGGTCTTCACCATCGCCGCCGCGATCGGCGTCGGCGTGACCGCCTGGTTCGCCGCTCGGGCCCGGTCCCGCGCCTGGGCGGTGTCGCTCGGACTGGTGCTCGGTGGGGCGTTCACCCACCTGCTGGACCGGCTGTTCCGCGAGCCGTCGTTCGGGCAGGGCCACGTCGTCGACTTCATCGCGTACTTCGACTGGTTCATCGGCAACGTCGCCGACATCGCGCTCTTCTTCGGCGTGGTGACGTTCCTGACCTTGGAGCTGCGCGGCGTCCGGCTCCGTCCGGACTCCGCAGAGTCGCCGGAGTCCGCAGAGTCGTCGCAGCCATGATCAGTTGACGTAAAACCAGCCGACACGCCGACGCGATCCCGGTTTTCGATTAATTGATCTTCGACCCCAGTGGGCAGTCGGGCCAGCGGGTCGTCGGAGTCGTCAGCTGGCGGCGACGCGGACGGCGTCGGAGTACGCGAGGGCGGCGCGGCGTAACGCCCCTTCGGCGTCCAGACCGTCGGCCCGGGCCTGCGCGACCAGGGTGAGCAGTTGCGCGCCGAGCCGCGCCGACGGGTCGTCGGCCGCGTCCGGCTCCGGCAGCGGTACGTCGACCCCTGCCCGCCCGGCCCGCTGCAGCACCTTGTCCGCCAGCGACAGCGCCGGCTGACCGACCACGATCCCGTCCATCGGTGACGGCGCTTCACCCCCACCGGCGGCAGCCCGCTCCTCAGCCTTGATCCGCTCCCAGTTGTCGATGATCTCGTCGACACCATCGACCCGAGCACCGGCGAAGACGTGCGGGTTGCGGCGGATCATCTTCGCCACCAAGCCGCCGGCCACGTCGTCGACGTCCCAGCGTTCGCCGTCGGGCAACTCCTCGGCGAGCCGGGCGTGCAGCACCACCTGCAGCAGCACGTCACCCAGCTCGTCGCGCAGCGCAGCCAGGTCGCCGGAGACGATCGCGTCGTACGCCTCGTAGCTCTCCTCCAGCAGGTACCGGGCCAGGGAGGCGTGGGTCTGCTGGCGCTTCCACGGATCGCCACCCGGTGAGGCGAGGCGGTCCATGACCTCGACCGCGTCGAGCAGCCGGGCCCCCGGCGGATCCCAGGAGCCGTACATCAGCTCCAGCTCGGCCAGGCCGGGCTCGCGGGCCAGTCGCAGCCCCAGCCGGCGGGCCAGGCCCTCGTCGCCGGTCGGGCCGGCCAGCCAGACGGCGGTGCCGTGCTCGGCGGCCGCCGCCAGCAGCGTCTCCTCGGCAGGCTCCGCCGCCGAAGCAGGATCCGGAGCAAGCACGGTCACCGGCGTGCCGCCGGCGACGCTGATCGCCGTGGTCAGCTCACTGTCCACGCTGGCAAAGACCGGAAACCGGCGTACGGCGTCCCACGCTTGCGCCGTGAGCAGCCCGGGCGGCAGCCGGGGTGAGGTGACCAGCAGGACGACCCGGGCGGTCACTGCCGCTCGTTGACCGTGCCCGAGTCACCGTCGCCCAGCGGGATACCGACGGCGATCACGTTGCTCTGGAAGCTGAGCACCGGGAACTCCAGCGGGCGGTAGCGCGGGTTGACCGTGACGTCCTGCTCGGCCACCGCGTCGGAGATGGTGTTGCGGGTGGCCAGCGCGGTGCGCAGCTGCTCGCCGTCGAGCTGGCTGGCCGCTTCCTCATCGCTGACCTCGGCCGGGATGACTCCGGCGGCCCGACCCCGGTCGACCAGGTCGAACAGCTCCTCCTGGGTCGGCTCGACCAGCTCGCCGGTCTGCAGCCCGGTGATGCAGGTCCAGACCTGCGCGGCCGCCTCGACGAACTCGGAGTCGGCCGGCAGGCCGGTCTGCTGGGAGTACTGGTCCGGCGAGATCTGCTGCGCACCGGCCGGTACGTCGAGCTGGCGGCAGACGTCGGCGAGGACGAGGGCGCTGACGACCTGCTGGCGGGTCGGCAGTGGCGGGGCGCCTTCCTGGCCGGCCTGATCACCGAGCTGCTCGGCGATCTCGTCGACGAGGTCGGTCACCTGCTCCTCGCTGTACTGCTGGTCACCGACGTAGGCGGCGACGCCGGGCTGCGACCGGCAGGCGGACAGTGCGGCGACCCCGACCAGGGCAATGACGGTGATCGACGCCAGGCGACGGACACGCTGCATGGACGACACTCTCTCACGCACCCGTGCGGGCCGGTGCACCGACCCGCGTACTGTCGGTTGACGGTGCTGCGCCGGAAGCCGCCGGGGCCGGTGGGTCGCCGAGCAGGTCACGCAGCAGTTGGCCACACCAGTCCAGCAGCGGCTGGTCGCGCAACGGGTCCCCACCGATCCGCCGGGTCGTCGGCCTAGGCACGCTGACCTGGTCGGCGGCGGACTTGTAGACGGCGTCCGGGTGGTAACGCTTGAGCCGCAACTGCTTCGAGTCCGGCAGCACCAGCGGGGCGAACCGGACATGCTTGCCCTGCATCGACACGTCAGCCAGCCCGTACGCCTTGGCCAGCAGCCGGAACCTCGCCACCGCCACCAGGTTGCCGACCTGCTCCGGCGGTTCGCCGTACCGGTCGGTCATCTCGGCGACGACCTCCTGCAGCGTGGCCGCGTCACGGGCGCCGGCCAACTTGCGGTACATCTCCAGCCGCAGCCGCTCCACCCCGATGTAGTCGTGCGGCAGATGCGCGTCGATCGGCAGGTCGACCTTCACCTCGGCGGCCTCGTCGTCGTCGGGCGCCTCGCCCTTGAAGTTCTGCACCGCCTCGCCGACCATCCGGATGTACAGGTCGAAACCGACGCCTTCGATGTGGCCGGACTGCTCACCGCCGAGCAGGTTGCCGGCGCCCCGGATCTCCAGGTCCTTCATCGCGACGTACATGCCGGCACCGAGCTCGGTGTGCTGGGCGATGGTGGCCAACCGCTCGTGGGCGTGTTCGGTCAGCGGCTTCTCACGCGGGTAGAGGAAGTACGCGTAGGCCCGCTCCCGGCCGCGACCGACCCGGCCGCGGATCTGGTGCAGCTGGGCCAGGCCGAGCAGGTCGGCCCGCTCCACGATCAGCGTGTTCGCGTTCGGGATGTCGATGCCCGACTCGACGATCGTGGTGCAGACCAGGACGTCGAACTCCTTCTCCCAGAAGCCGACCATCACCTTCTCCAGGGCGTCCTCACCCATCTGGCCGTGCGCCACCGCGACCCGTGCCTCCGGCACCAGCTCCCGGAGCCGCCGGGCCGCCTTGTCGATCGACTCGACCCGGTTGTGCAGGTAGAAGACCTGGCCGTCGCGGAGCAGCTCGCGGTGGATCGCGGCGGCGACCTGCCGGTCGTCGTACGCGCCGACGGCGGTCAGCACCGGATGCCGCTCCTCCGGAGGGGTGGCGATCGTCGACATCTCCCGGATGCCGGTGATCGCCATCTCCAACGTCCGGGGAATCGGCGTCGCCGACATGGTCAGCACGTCGACCGAGGTACGCAGCGACTTCAGGTGCTCCTTGTGCTCCACCCCGAAGCGCTGCTCCTCGTCGACGATGACCAACCCGAGCGCCTTGAACCGGGTGGCCGACTGCAGCAGCCGGTGGGTGCCGATGACGATGTCGGCGGCGCCCTCGGCTGCCATGGTCAGCGTCTGCTCGGTCTCCTTCGGGGTCTGGAACCGCGACAGCTGCCGGATCTGCACCGGGAACTGGCTCATCCGCTCGGCGAACGTGTTGTAGTGCTGCTGGGCGAGCAGCGTCGTCGGCACCAGCACCACCACCTGCTTACCGTCCTGCACCGCCTTGAACGCCGCCCGTACCGCGATCTCGGTCTTGCCGTAGCCGACGTCGCCGCAGATCAGCCGGTCCATCGGGGTCGGCTGCTGCATGTCGCCCTTGACCTCGTCGATCGCCGCCATCTGGTCCGGCGTCTCGGTGTACGGAAAGGCGTCCTCCAGTTCCCGCTGCCACGGGGTGTCCGGGCCGAACGCGTGACCTTTGGCCGACTTGCGGGCGGCGTACAGCTGGATCAGTTGGGCGGCGATCTCCCGGACCGCCTTGCGGGCCCGTGCCTTCGCCTTCTGCCACTCCGAGCCGCCCATCTTGTGCAGCGTCGGCTGTTCGCCGCCGACGTAGCGGGACAGCTGGTCGAGCTGGTCGGTCGGCACGAACAGCCGGTCACCGGGCTGGCCACGTTTGGCCGGGGCGTACTCGATGACCAGGTACTCCCGGTCGGCGCCGTTGACCTTGCGCTGCACGAGCTCGACGTAGCGGCCGATGCCGTGCTGCTCGTGCACCACGTGGTCGCCGGCGCGCAGCTCCAACGGGTCGATGGTGTTGCGCCGCCGGCTCGGCATCTTGCGCATGTCCTTGGTGGACGCGCCCCGGCTGCCGCTGATGTCGGTGCCGGTGACGATCGCCAGCCGGGCCCGTTCGGCGACGAAGCCGTTGCCGATCCGGCCGCAGGTGACGATCAGCTCCCCCGGGGCTGGGCGTGCCGGCACGGTCTCGGTGAGCACCGCGCCGAGGCCGGCGTCGCGCAGCACACTGACCGAGCGCTGCGCCGGGCCGTGGCCTTCGAAGACCAGCACCACCGACCAGCCGTCGCCGGTCCAGCGCTTCAGGTCGTCGACCACCCGGTCGGTTTCGCCGTGGTAGAGCGGCGTCGGCGTGACGGACAGCACCACCGCGTCGCCGGTGTCCGGGCTGACCACGACCGGCGCCGGCGCGTCCGCCCACGGCTCATCGGCAGACGTTGCGGCCGTGTCCGCTTCCGCCAGGCCGAACGGCGACAGCGTCCACCACGGCTGGTCGAGCGTGGCGGCCACCGCGCGGACCTCGGCCAGGGTGCGGAAGGCGGCCGCGCCCAGGTCGATCGGGGCCTGGCCGCCGACGGCGGCCGCCGCCCAGCTGGCCTCGAGAAACTCCGCCGAGGTACGCACCAGGTCGTGCGCCCGGGTGCGGATCCGCTCCGGGTCGCAGAGCAGTACGTGCGTGTCGGCCGGCATGCAGTGCAGCAGCAGCTCCATGCTGCCGGTGCCGTCGAGCAGGGCCGGGGCCAGGGACTCCATGCCTTCGACCGGGATGCCCTCGGCCAGCTTGTCCAGGATCTCGCCCAGCTCGGGATGCTGCTGCGCCAACTCGGCCGCCCGCTGGCGTACCGGGTCGGTCAGCAGCAGTTCCCGGCACGGCGGTGCCCACATCCGGTCGACGGCTTCGATGGTGCGCTGGTCGGCGACGGAGAAGGTACGGATCTCCTCGACGTCGTCGCCCCAGAACTCGACCCGTGACGGATGCTCGTCGGTCGGCGGGAACACGTCGAGGATGCCGCCGCGGACGGCGAACTCGCCGCGCTTGGTGACCAGGTCGACCCGGGCGTACGCCATGGCGACCAGTCGTTCGACGACCTCGTCGAGGCCTCCGCCGGCGGTGTTGCCGGAGCCGGTGGTGTTGCCGGAGCCGGTGGTCAGCTGGACCGGCTCCAGGTCGCCGAGCCCTTTGAGCTGCGGCTGCAGCAGGGAACGGACCGGTGCCACGACCACCCGCAGCGGTTCCTGCTGCTTGCGCTCACCTTGCTTGCCGTCGCCGGTGGTCGGACCGGTGTCCGCGTCCGGGTGCGCCAGCCGGCGCAGGACAGCCAACCGCCGGCCGACGGTGTCCGACCGGGGGGACAGCCGCTCGTGCGGCAGCGTCTCCCAGCTGGGGAAGACCGCCACCTGGTCGGCCGGCAGCAGGGTGCCGAGCGCGGCGGCCAGGTCGTCGGCCTCCCGGCTGGTGGCGGTGACCGCCAGCACCGGCCGCCCCGCCCCACCCGCCTCGGCGTCGGCGGCGACCGTGGCGACGGTGAACGGGCGCAGCGCCGGTGGCGCGGTGACGTCCAGCCCGTCGGAGTCGGGCGTGGCGACCCGCGCCAGATCCCGTACCCGGGTCAGGGCGGGATCGACGAGAGCGGCGCTGAGTAGGCCGACGAGCGCGGTCATGATCACAACCTTCGCGGTGGGGTACGCCTTGCGGTGCGTTGGTGCGCGCTCTGCGGCCCGCACGCGACGACAACCCCGCGCCCGGTCCGGGCGGGGGGTCAGGCCTACCAGCCTATCCGCCCACCGATCAGCCATCACCCACTAACCTCGCCGTGCATGGACACACCGACCAGGAAACGGTTCGTCGAGCTCAGCCACGTCATCCGAGACGGCATGGTCACCTATCCAGGGCTGCCCGCCCCGACGATCACCGAGTGGCTCAGCCGGGAAGCGTCGGTCGAGCGGTACGCGGCCGGCACCACGTTCCGGATGAACCAGATCACGATGGTCGGCAACACCGGCACCTACCTGGACGCCCCGTCGCACCGCTGGCCCGACGGGGTGGACCTGTCCGGATTGCCGTTGGAGAGGCTGGCTGATCTGCCGGGTGTCGTGGTCCGGGTGCCACCCTCGGCGCGAGCGGTGGACGCCGCGCTGCTGCGTGCGCACCTGCCCGAGGCGGCCCCGGCCGGGGGCGCGGTGGCCGCCGGAGCGGTGGCCGGGCGGGCGGTGCTGCTGGACACCGGCTGGTCGGCACACTTCGGCACCGAGCGGTACGCCGACGCGGACCACCCGTACCTGACGGCAGACGGAGCGGAGTGGCTGGTGTCGGCAGGAGCTACCCTGGTCGGCATCGACTCGATCAACATCGACGACACCGGGCCCTCGGCTGCGGGTGCCCGGCCAGCGCACAGCATTCTGCTGGCCGCGGGGATTCCGATCGTCGAGCACCTGCGCGGGCTCGGCGATCTGCCGACGGACGGATTCCGGTTCAGCGCCGTACCGCCGATGTTCGCCGGGCTGGACACCTCGCCGGTCCGCGCGTACGCCATCGTCGACTGAAAGTGCGGTCGGGGCCGGCAATGCGCCGGCCCCGACCGTCGACCGGCATCAGGCTGCGCGGCGGCGCCGAGGGGCGACGTTGTCGCGCAGCAGTCGTGGAACGAGGTGTGCCAGGGCGAGCGCCTGCGCCGGGTCGACCGGCCACTGATCGACGTCGTCGCCGAGCCGAAACTCCAGCAGTACGCCGCCAGCCAGCGCCGCCGCCGGGCAGGTCAGGGCCGCACGGGTTTCGGCCCGCCGGATTTCGGCGGGATCGAGCTGCCAGCGGCCGACGGCGACGTCCACGTACGGGTGCACGTCGGTCGCGGCGACTCGCAGGAGCCTGGACGAATGCCAGGCGGCGCTGTCGGGCGTGGTGGCGCAGTCAGGGCCGCGCAGGCACCACGGCGGATGGGCACGCTTCGGTAGATTGCTCATGGGCCGGGGTCCTCTCCCGGTCAAGGCCCGGGATCATGGAGCGCCAACTCCACCCGGGCCGCCTACAAATCTCACCAACTTCGACCTGCCACGGTCGCTTGACCAAATCTAAGATTACCTGTCATGTTAGGTCAAGCCCTGTAAGTGCTTGACATTGACGCTCGCGCGCGATCCGTGATCACATGGGCGTACCTGCCACGGAAGCCTTGCCCATGCCTGCCTACACCAAGAAACAACGACTGATCGACACGCTGACGTCACGCATCGATTCTGGGGAGTACCCGCCTGGATCCAAGCTGCCGTCCGGCACCGAACTCTGCGCCGAGTTCGACGTCTCCCGTCAAGTTGTCCGCGCCGCAATTGACTGGCTCAAGGCGCGCGGACTCGTCGATGGAGCACCCGGCGCTGGCGTATTCGTGCGGGAAGAGTCGGATCGGTGACGCAACTGGCTACCGGGGCTGCGGCCGATGTTCGGCCTCGGGCAGGCTCTGCCGATGCCCCGCGCCGCCAAGATTCCGCGTGAGCTGTCCTTTGCCCCGTTCTCCGGCAGCCGGGCAGTCGCCGCAGGCCTGATCACCAAGCGGATGCTCACCGGTCCGGCGTGGCGACGCCTGCTCCCCGATGTCTTCGTCCACGTGGCGTCGTTCGAACCCGACGACCATCGGATGTGGTGCGAGGCGGTCGCACTGAAGCTGCCCAGCGGCGGGGCGATCAGTGGGCTGAGCGCCGCGTACCTCTGGGGTGTCGACCTGCTCCCCCGCCGCAGTCCGGTTCACGTCACGCTTCCCCGATCGGCTCGGCCGACGCCTCAGCCGCGCATTGCAGTCAGCCACATCGCGCTCGATCCGACCGACACCGTGTCGTTCAGCGGGATGCCACTGACCACCGAGGTACGCACCGCCTTCGACCTGGGCCGGCTACTGCCCCGCGCCGACGCCCTCGCCGCGCTCGACGCCATGCTCCGCCACCGGTTGGTCCGCCGGGAAGCGCTCAGCCACTACCTTGCCGGTCACACCGGAGCGCGTGGCGCGCCCCAGCTGCGCGAGCTTGTCGCACTCGCCGAGCCGCTGGCCGAGTCGCCGATGGAGTCCCGGCTACGCCTGCTGCTGCACGACGCCGGCCTGCCCCGCCCGACAGCTCAGTACGAAGTGCGCGTGCTGCCACAGCGGGCGTTGCCACGACCGGCGGCGCGCGGTGCTTCGCGGGGGCGCTTCGTCGCCCGGGTCGATCTTGCCTACCCACAGTGGCGGATCGCCATGGAGTACGAGGGCGACCACCACCGGGAAAGAGGCACGTTCCGCCGAGACGTCAGCCGGTACAACGCGTTGCGGGCCGCCGGCTGGCTGGTGTTGCGCTTCACTGCAGACCACGTACTACGACAAAACCGACAACTCGTGCAGGAAGTCCGGCAGGCGATCGCCGAACGACACGGAACACAAGATCAATGTGAGCGCTAGATACGCTACCGGTCCGTTTTAGCGTATCTAGCGCTCACATTGATCTTGGTGGCACGGCAAGCGGGTCAGTAGTGCACGTGGATGCGGCGGGCGGCGACGTCGATCCGGGCCAAGCCGCCGATCGGGACGATCAGCTGCGGGTCGGTGTGCCCGACGTCGAGATCGAACACGATCACCGGCCCACGACTGCCAGCCGAGGCAGGACCACCAACGACGGCAGGACTACCAGCCGAGGCGAGACCGTCAGCCGAGGGGTGACCGGCAGCCACGGCACCGGAGCCGTATTCGGTGAAGGCGCGGATCACGGCGGCGCGCTGGGCGGCGGCGTACAAAACCTTCTCGGTCGGCGAACGCCGGCAGCTGAAGTCCCAGGCCTTCGCCCGCCCGACGAGTACGGCGGAGAAGACGGCGAGCAGTCCGCGCTCGCCGAGGTTGCGCAGGATGCGGTACACCTCGACGTCCGACGGCATCTCCTCCGACGTCTCCAGCAGCAGGATGTGCCCTGCATAGCGCGCGTTTTCCCCGAGGCGGCCAGCGGCAGCGAGCCAGGAGATGATCTCCAGGTTGCCACCCCAGACCGGCCCTTCGATGATGGCCGACTTATGGGTAGGCGGAAGGTGCCAGTGCCAGCCGGTGGCCGGCGCCATCGGTGGCGTCGCCCGCTCCAACGCTCCCAGGGCGGCGAGATCGGCCCAGTCGAGCGGCTCGTCGGAGTAGTCGGGCGAGGCGACGAGCTCGTACCAGCCGTCGGTGAAGAGCGCGGCACGTAGGGACCCCAGCGTCATCTTCTGCATGGCACCCGGCCGGCCCAGGTGCACCAGCACCGAGCCGCCGTGGAAGGCGACCGTCCCCGGAGCATTCGGGCCGTAGGGAGCGTGCAGGCCGTGAAGATGGTGCAGCAGGTTGGTGTTGTCCGAGTAGCCGAAGAACGGCTTCGGGTTGGCGGCCAGCACCTCGTCGTCCAGGTGACGAATCACCGTCAGTTGATCATCGCCGCCCACGGTGGCGAAGATGGCAGCGACGCTCGGGTCGGCGTAGGCGGCGACGATGTCGGCTGCCCGCTCGACAGGCGACGCGTGTGGGGCGCGAGTGCTCGGAAACTCGACGGGGACGAGGCCGAGCTCGTCCCTCATCCGGCGCAGCCCCAGCTCGTACACGTGGGGGAAAACGGCCGGAAGTCCGGCGGAGGGCGACAGGACCGCGACGCGGTCCCCAGGCTGCAACTTGCACGGCTGGCGGCGGGTGGAAGGCGACATTCGGGCACGGTACGCCGAGTCTTGAGACAAGACTCACCAGTTTCCCCGACCGGGGTGCGATCGCCGATAGCATCCAAAGATGTCGGACAGCGCCGTCCCTCGTACTCGCGTGAGGAGCGCCCAGTGACCGAGCTGTCCACGAACCCGATGCCCGACGCCCCCCGACTCGACAGCCCGCAGCGCGACGGACAGCGGCTCGACGGCTCCGGTGGCAGTCAGGATCATGACGGGCCGGACGCGGCGCTGCGGGCGGACATCCGCCGCCTCGGCACGCTGCTCGGCCAGACGCTGGCCCGCCAGGAGGGTCAGCCGCTGCTCGATCTGGTCGAGGAGATCCGGGCCCAGGTGCGCAGCGACGCCGAGGCCGCCGCCGCCCGGCTGGGCGCGATGGACGTGACCACCGGCACCAAGCTGGCCAGGGCCTTCTCCACCTACTTCCACCTGGCGAACATCACCGAGCAGGTCCACCGGGCCAGGGAGCTGCGCCGGCAGCGGGCCACCCAGGGTGGCTGGCTGGACAAGGCGGCGACGCTGATCTCCGAGCGCGGCGTGGCCGCCGAGGAGATCGCCGCCGCCGCCAGGCGGCTGGCGGTGCGTCCGGTCTTCACCGCGCACCCCACCGAGGCGGCCCGCCGGTCGATCCTGTCGAAACTGCGGGCGGTCGCCGACGAGCTGGACGTGGAGATGACCGAGGCGGTGCTGTACGGCGCCAGCGAGCACACCTCGGCGAGCAGCCGGCGGCTGGCGGAGCTGCTCGATCTGCTCTGGCAGACCGACGAGCTGCGGCTGGACCGCCCGGATCCGACCGACGAGGCCCGCAACGCCGTCTTCTACCTGCGTGATCTGTACGCCGACGCCGCTCCCCAGGTGCTCGGCGACCTAGCCGACACGCTGCGAAAGCTGGGGGTGGAAACCTCACCGACGTCGCGGCCGCTGACCTTCGGCACCTGGATCGGCGGCGACCGCGACGGCAACCCGTACGTGACGCCGGCGGTGACCCGCGACGTGCTGATGATCCAGCACGAGCATGGCATCCAGGCCACCGACGAGGCGATGGACGCGCTGATCAGCGAGGTGTCGGTGTCGCGGCGGCTGCGCGGCGTCTCACTGGACCTGTCGGCCAGTCTGGCGAAGGACCTGGACGCGCTGCCCGAGGTGGCGCAGCGGTTCCGGCGGACCAACGCGGAGGAGCCGTACCGGCTGAAGGCCCGGTGTGTGAAGGCGAAGCTGGCCAACACCCGGCTGCGGCTCAACCGGGGCACCGCGCACGTACCGGGTCGGGACTACCGGGGCTCCGGTGAGTTGCTGTCGGACCTGGAGCTGATGCGGGCGTCGCTGGCCCGCAACTCGGGCCAGTTGACCGCGGTTGGCAAGCTGGCGTCGGCGATCCGTACCGTGTCGGCGTTCGGCCTGCACCTGGCGACGCTGGACGTACGCGAGCACGCCGAGGCGCACCACGCGGTGCTGGCCCAGATGTACGTCAGCGTCGGCGAGGCGACCGACTACAAGACGTTGTCCCGGGCCGAGCGGACGAAGCTGCTGGCTGACGAATTGACCGGCCGGCGCCCGCTGTCGAGCATCGACACTCCGTTGACCGAGTCGGCCCGCAAGACGTTCAACGTGTTCAGCACCATCCGCGAGTCGCAGCAGCGCTTCGGCCCGGAGGTCGTCGAGTCGTACATCATCTCGATGACGCTCGGCACTGACGACGTGCTGGCGGCGGCGGTGCTGGCCCGCGAGGCCGGACTGGTGGACGTGCACACCGGGCAGGCCCGGGTCGGCTTCGTACCGCTGTTGGAGACCCCGGCCGAGCTGGACTCCGGCGGCGAGCTGCTGGACGAGCTGCTGTCGCTGCCGGCGTACCGGGCGATCGTGCGGGCTCGCGGCGAGGTCCAGGAGGTGATGCTGGGCTATTCCGACTCCAACAAGGAGGCCGGCATCACCACCAGCCAGTGGCGGATCCACAAGGCACAACGGGCACTGCGGGACGTGGCGGCCCGGCACGGCGTCCGGCTGCGGCTGTTCCACGGTCGTGGCGGCACCGTCGGTCGCGGCGGCGGGCCGACCCACGAGGCGATCCTGGCCCAGCCGTACGGCACGCTGGACGGCGCGATCAAGGTGACCGAGCAGGGTGAGGTCATCTCCGACAAGTACACGATCCCCGCCCTGGCCCGGGAGAACCTGGAGCTGACGGTCGCGGCGGTGCTGCAGGCGACGCTGCTGCACACCGAGCCGCGCCAGCCGCTGGAGCTGCTGGAGGACTGGGACGCGGCGATGGACGTCGTCTCCGACTCGGCGTTCGGCTGCTACCGCTCGCTGGTCGAGGACCCGGACCTGCCGGCGTACTTCTGGGCGGCGACCCCGACGGAGCTGCTGGGCGCGCTCAACATCGGCTCCCGGCCGGCCAAGCGGCCGAACACCGACGCCGGCCTGGGCGGGCTGCGGGCGATCCCGTGGGTGTTCGGCTGGACCCAGTCGCGGCAGATCGTGCCCGGCTGGTTCGGCGTCGGCTCCGGACTGGCGGCCGCCCGCGAGGCCGGCCTGTCGGACGTGCTCGGCGAGATGTTTGACCAGTGGCACTTCTTCCGCACGTTCCTGTCGAACGTCGAGATGATGCTGACCAAGACCGATCTGGGCATCGCGCGGCGCTACGTCGAGACGCTGGTGCCGGGTCCGCTGCAGCCGATCTTCGACAAGATCACCGAGGAGTACGAGCGGACCGTACGCGAGGTGCTGGCGATCACCGGGTCGTCGAGCCTGCTGCAGAACAACAACGTCCTGCAGCGCACCCTGGCGGTGCGCGACACCTACCTGGAGCCGCTGCACCACCTGCAGGTGGCGCTGCTGCAGCAGTACCGCGAGTCGGGGGCGGCGACGCGGACGGTGGCCACCGCGCCGGGGGCGCGACGGGCGCCGGGTGACAACACCGCGCTGGAGCGGGCGTTGCTGACCACGGTCAACGGCATCGCCGCCGGCATGCGCAACACGGGCTGACCCGGCCCACCGGACACGGACTTTCCGACTACGGCCACGCTGGCTGGTCGGCTACGGCCACGCTGGCTGGTCGGCTACGCCGGGCCGGCCGACCAGTGGGGAGACTGGTCGGCCGGCGCGGGCGTCCCCCGGGCCTTGCGTGGTTCAGCTGGTCTCGCCGGCCACGCTGAACGAACGCAGCCGGTCGATGGCGAGCAGGGTGAAGGCGACCGCGATCACCACGGTCATGATCGCCGAGACGGTGACCGACACCTGGCCGTCGAAGAGCGGGGTGGCGGCGATCCGGTCGGCGAAGGTGATCACGTACTGCTGGATGGAGAGCACCCGGGTGCCGGAGACGAAGTTGCCCAGCAGCCCTTCCCAGACCAGTACGTAGACCAGGCCGAGCAGCACCGGTCTGCGGGTGACCAGGCTCAACGCCACGAAGAACGTTGAGTACGCCAGCGCGCCCAGGGCACTCGCGGCGGCCAGGGCCAGGCCGAGCCGGACCGACTCGGCGAGCACTCCGGCGACGTAGAGCGGCACCGCCACGGTGAGCGCCGTGACGCCGACCGCGACGACGAGCTTCGGCAGCACGATCTGCCAGCGCGGCAGCGGCTTGCTGAGCACGTGCACGATGGTGCCGTCGTCGATCTCCGAGCCGAGCACGCCGGTGCCGACGATCAGCGCCACCACCGGCAGCACCACCGCCAGGCCGAGCGCGATCAGCACCGGCGGTGCCCAGTTGCTCGGGGCGACGCCGAGGGACCGGCACAGCACCGCGAGCAGGATCACCAGCGCCGGCAGCGGCAGCAGGAGCAGGAACCGGCGGCGGCCGAACAGCCCACGCGCGGTGATCCACATGATGGTCGAGTTCACGGCTGTCAGGCCTCCACGAGGTAGGAGAAGACGCTCTCCAGGGATTCGTCCGAGGGCAGTAGTCGGTGCACCCGGATCCCTTCGGTGAGCGCGATCCGGGGCAGGGCTCGGGTGAAGCTGCCGTAGTCGCCGGCCCGTACGGTGAGCCCGCCGCCCTTGACCAGGTCGACGCCGGTGACCGAGTCGTGGCGTACCAGCGCCACCGCCAACGCCCGGTCGTCGCTGGACTGCACGGCGAACACGTGCGGCCGGTTGGTCATCAGCCGGCGGATGGTCCGGAAGTCACCGGAGGCGGCCAGCCGGCCGGCCACCATCACCTGGACGGTGCCGGAGACCTGCTCGACCTCCTCCAGGATGTGCGAGCTGAACAGGATGGTTCGGCCGGCATCGCCGAGCGAGTGCAGCAACGTCATCATGTGCATCCGCTGGCGCGGATCCAGGCCGTTGAACGGCTCGTCGAGCAGCAGCACCGCCGGGTCGTGCACCAGGGCGGCGGCCACCCGGGTGCGTTGGCGCATGCCTTTGGAGTAGGTGCCGATCCGCCGGTCCTGGGCCGGGGTCATCTCGACCAGTTCGATCGCCCGCCGGGCGGCAGCCGCCGGATCGGCCAGCCCGTGCAGCCGGGCGCTGGCCTGCACGAACTCGTACGCGGTGAGGAAGCTGTGCACCGCTTCGCGCTCGCTGACCAGCCCGAGTCTGCGGTAGACGCCCGGGTTGCGCCAGGTCGGTTCGCCGTCGACGGTGACGGTGCCCCGGGACGGGGCGAGGAAGCCGGCCATCATGTGCAGCAGGGTGGTCTTGCCGGCGCCGTTGGGGCCGAGCAGCCCGGTGACGCCGGCGCCGAGGGTCATGCTGATGTCGTTGACGGCGACGACGTTGCCGTACCAGCGGGACACCCCTGCCAGTTCGACGGCGCTGCCGGTGCCGGCGGCCACCGGCCCGGCGACGCTGACAGCGGTCGCAGTGGCCGGCGCCTCGGCAGCGGTGGTGGAGGTTGGCGTGGTCATCGACGGGCTGCCTTCCGGTAGCGGGCGAGCAGGGCTACGACACAGCCGGCGATCAACGCGACAGTGACCAGGCCGTACACCGGGCCGAAGTCGCCGATGCCGATCCCGCCGCCATCCGGACTGGTCACCAGGGCATCGCGGAACAGCCACAGGCCGGTGCCCTGCACCAGGGTGGACGGGGCGGCCAGGCCGGCGAGCTGGTTGGCGGTGACCGACGGCAGCACCCCCAGCACCCCGACGATCGGGGTGGTCATCAGAAAGACAGCGACGACCCCACCGGCGGCGAACGCCCGTTTGCCGGTGACCGAGGCGACCGTCAGCCCGATGGCGCTGAACACGGCGGCCCACAGCAGGGCGTACACCAGGCCGGGTGCCAGGTCGGTGACTTCGTTCCACACCCCGGACCAGCCGGTTTCGGTGGTGAACGCGCCGCCGAGGAACATCACCAGCTGCGGGACGCCGAGCAGCATGAACACGGCGGTGGCCAGTGCGGCGAACTTGGCCAGTGGATAGTCGGCGATCCGTAGCGGTCGGGAGAAGTACAGCGGCAGTACGCCACTGCCGAGGTCGCGGGAGACCAGTTCGGGGGCGACCACCGCGACGAAGAAGATCACCAGCCAGCTCATCGCGTCGGCGAACTGCGCGTAGCTGAGGAGCACCTCGCCGATCTGGGTACGGATGGCGACCAGACCGGCGGCGACCGCCACCACGATGGCGACGATGAACCAGGGGAAGATCTTGGCCTTGGCGCTGCGGCCCAACCCGAAGGCGGTACGCAGACTGTGCGCGTACAACGCGCCGACGACGTGCCGGCGGCCGAGCCGGGTGCCGGTGTACCGCTGGTAGCCGATGTCGTGGATGACGCCGGCCGGGGCCTGGGACCTCGCCGGGGCCGCGCTGGTGGCGACGGTGAGCTGATCAGACGTTGGCACGGGTGTCCTCCGTGGTGGCGAAGAGTTCGGCGACCCGGTGCCGGCGCTGGTCGAGTCGGTGCAGCGGCAGGTCGAGTTCGACGACCGCGGTGAGGATCCGGTCGTGCACGTCGGTGCCGCCGTCGGCGGCCACCGGCACCAGCAGCAGCTGTCCTTCCCGGGTGACCAGCAGGTCCTCGGCGGCGAGTCGGGCGGCGAGCGCCTCGGTGCCTTCGCTGACCTCGACGGCGAGCACGTCGCTGGCGGTGGTCATGTCGGCGAGCTGCGCCGAGCGCAGCAGCCGGCCGCCCTCGATGGCGATCAGCGAGTCGCAGATCCGCTCCACCTCACCGAGCAGGTGGGAGCAGACCACCACCGAGATGCCGAACTCGGCACCGATGCGGTGGATCAGTGCCAGCATCGCGTCGCGGCCGGCCGGGTCGAGGCCGTTGGTCGGCTCGTCCAGCAGCAGCAGGTCCGGGTCGTGGACCAGTGCCTGGGCCAGTTTGACCCGCTGCTTCATGCCGGTGGAGTAGCCGCCGATCTGGCGGTAGCGCTCCTCGTAGAGCCCGACGTGGCGCAGCGCCTCGGAGGCCCGTTCCCGGGCTGCGGCGCGCGGCAGCCCGCTGATCCGCCCCAGGTGGGTGACGAACTCGGCGGCGCTGAGGTCCGGCGGCAGGCAGTCGTTCTCCGGCATGTAGCCGACCCGGGCGCGGACCGCGTCGGCGTCGGTGGTGGGGTCCAGCTCGAGCACCCGGGCCTGACCGCTGGTCGGTGCGAGCAGACCGAGCAGGATCTTGATCAGGGTCGACTTGCCGGCGCCGTTGGCACCGACCAGGCCGACGATGCCGGGCTGGACTTCGACGGTCAGGTCGGCCAGGGCCGTCACCCGCCCGCCGTACGTCTTCGTCAGCGCATCGGTTCGGATGAGGTTCACCGTGTCAGCGTAGGAACTCCGGGCACCTTGCGGGATGGGGATTCCCCCTGGACGTTCCCTGAGGCATGGTCGGGTCCCCACCACTAGGGGTTCGGTACGGCCACCGGCGTGTCCGGTGGCGGTGGACGATCATCATGGTCTCCTGGCGTAGCGCGGCCGCGACATCACGCTATGGCCACAGACTCGCCGTGCCAGTCTCGACCCACGGCCGGTCGGCTGCGAAACTGTGAACCGATCCTTGGGGGTGTGATGACCGACGGCTGGGTGCTGCCTGACGACGTGCTGCGGGACGCGCCGGCGTACACGCCGCGGCCGTTCGAGCTTGCCGACCTTGAGCTGATCCTGTCCGGTGCCTACGCACCGCTGGGCGGATTCCACACCCGTGCGGACCTGACCTCGCTGCGCAGCCGGGGCCGGCTGGCCGACGGTACCGTCTGGCCGGTGCCGGTCACCCTGGAGGTACCGGCCGGTCTGATCGCCGGGCTGGACCTGACGAACCCGCTGCTGCGGGTGCTGGTGCTGACCGACGCCGAGGGCGCGCCGGTGGCCGCGGTGGACGTCGTCGACGCTTGGCCGAGCCGGGACGGTTTCTCCGCGGTCGGCGGTCGGGTGCGTCGGCTCGGCGACGGCCAGCAGGGGCCGTTCCAGCGGCTGCGCCGCAACCCCGGGGAGGTACGGGCGCTGCTGCCGCCGGGGCGGGTCCTCGGGGTGATCGCCGACCGTCCGTTGCACCGCCCGCAGCTGGCCCAGATCGCGCACGCGGCCCGCACGCTCGCCGCGCACCTGCTGATCCTGATCCCGATCGCCGACAGCGCAATCAGCGGGCTGCCACCGGAGGTGCTGGTCCGGACGGTCTTCGCGGCCCGGGACCGGATGCCCCCGGCGACATTGGTGGCGGTACCGCTGATCCGCCGCGGCGACGAGATCCGCGACGCGCTGCTGCGGGCCAAGGTGGCGGCCGCGTACGGCGTGACGCATCTGCTCTCCACCGGCGAGATGCTCTCCGGCGGCGGCCCCCGGGTGCTGGTGCCCCGCGAGCTGGCCTACGACAACCGGGACGGTCAGTGGCGCTGGCGGGAGGACATTCCACCGCGCAACCGGCGGTTGGCGTTGAGCCAGGAGGAGATCGACGACCTGCTCGACCGGGGCTTCCCACTGCCGGAGTGGCACACTCCCCCGGCGGTGGCCCGGGAGTTGGCCCGGGCGCGGCCGCCGCGCCGGCACCGCGGCCTGGTGGTGTTCTTCACCGGGCTGTCCGGGTCCGGCAAGTCGACCATCGCCCGCGGGGTGGCGGACGCGCTGCGGGAGAGCGGCGACCGGACCATCACCCTGCTCGACGGTGACGTGGTCCGCCGCGAGCTGTCGGCCGGTCTGACGTTTTCCAAGGCGGACCGGGATCGCAACGTACGCCGGATCGGTTGGGTGGCCGCTGAGATCGGCCGCCATCAGGGGGTGGCGATCTGCTGCCCGATCGCGCCGTACGAGCAGGCGCGGGCGGCGGCCCGGCAGATGGCCCGGGACGCTGGCGCCGGTTTCCTGCTGGTGTGGGTGGCGACTCCGTTGCAGGTGTGCGAGGCCCGCGACCGCAAGGGGTTGTACGCGAAGGCCCGGGCCGGCCAGTTGACCGGGATGACCGGCATCGACGACCCGTACGAGGATCCGACCGACGCCGATCTGGTGCTGGACACCACCGAAACGACAATCGAGGCGGGGGTGCAGACGGTGCTGCACCACCTGACCGAGACCGGCTGGGTGGAACCACGCCTGCAACCGGCCTGACCACCAGCTGACCGGCGGATTTCCAGATGACGGGAAGTCGCTGATCGGCCGGTCCGCTACCAGCCGATTGCCCGTTTACCTCCACGAGGGTGTTCCCGCACCGCGTGGAAGGAGAAGCGGATGCCGCTTCGCAGCCGGATTCCGCAACCACTGCGCCAACTACGCCGGATCGCCCACACCCGACCCTGGTCGTACAGCCAGCTGACCGCGCCGGGCCGGGTGTTGCCGTCGTTTCTGATCTGCGGTGGCCACCGGTGCGGGACCGCCGGGCTGCACCGGATGCTCGCCGCGCACCCGCTGGTGTTGCGGGCCGCGCGACGGGACGGGGTGAGCTTCTTCGACGCCTCGTACGAGCGCGGCATCGACTGGTACCGGGGGCATTTCCCGCGTCAGCGCACCGTCCGACGGCTACAGCGACGCCACGGCGGCACCGCCAGTGCCTTCGAGACCAGCCCGTACTACCTGTACCACCCGTACGCGGCGGTCCGGATCGCCCGGGACCTGCCCGACGTCCGGTTGCTCGTGCTGGTCCGGGACCCAGCCGCTCGGGCCTGGTCGCACTTTCGGGTCGAGCGGGCCGCGGGCCACGAACCGGAGCCGTCGTTCGCCCGCGCGTTGGCGCTGGAGTCGGCGCGGCTACGCGGGCAGGAGGAGCGGCTCGGCGCGGAGGCCGGGTACCGCAGCTTCGCCCACCAGCACCACGCGTACCGCCAGCGGGGCGAGTACGCCGGATACCTGGACCGGCTGGCCGGTCAGGTCGGCCGAGGGCGGATCCATGTGGTGGAGGCGGAGCGGCTGTGGGCGACACCGACCGAGGTGTACGCAGAGGTGCTCGAATTCCTCGGGCTGCCGCTGCTGGGCACCGCGCCACCGGCCCCGCTGGATCTGCCCGGCGGGTTCACGTCGGTCGGATTCGCGCCCGCCGGGGTTCCGGTCGGTTCCGCGCCCGCCGGGGTTCCGGTCGGTTCCGCGCCGGTCGAGCCGCTCGGTGCCCGTACCCGTCGGGAGTTGTCCGACCATTTCGTCCCGCACGACGCGCAGCTCGCCCGCTGGCTCGGCCGTCCGCCGATCTGGCGCACCCCCGAGACGGAGACCCCGTGACCATCGGTTGGTCCGTGCCGCAGCAGCTGTCGCCGCGCCCGGACACCACCGCCTGGTGATCTGCGGCTAGTGGGCTTCCGCTGGGCCGACACTGCGCGATAGTGTTCGGATCTGTTTGATTAGGTGCGAGCACGTGGGGGTGGAGGCTGATGCTGGCTCCGCAACGCCAGGCCGCGATCCTCGACCGGGTCCGGGCCACCGGCGGGGTCCGGGTCAGCGAACTGGCCGCACAGTTCGGTGTCTCCGACATGACGGTCCGCCGCGACCTCGACATCCTGGCCGATCGCGGACTGCTCGCCAAGGTGCACGGCGGGGCCACGCTGGTCGATCCCGGGGCCACCGACGAGCCGGGCTTCGCGGCGAAGTCCGCGCTGCAGCGGGCCGAGAAGGTGGCGATCGCCGCCCGTGCCGCCGAACTCGTCTCCCCCGGCGGCGCGGTTGCCCTGTCCGCCGGCACCACCACGGTGGAACTCGCCCGCCATCTGGTCGACGTCGCCGGACTGACCGTGGTGACCAACTCGATCCCGGCCGCCGACGTCTTCTACCGCGACGGTCGCGGTGACCAGACCGTCATCCTGACCGGCGGGGTACGCACCCCGTCGGACGCGCTGGTCGGGCCGGTCGCCGTGTCCGCCGTCCGCAGCCTGCACGTCGACCTGCTGTTCCTCGGCGTACACGGAATGAGCGAACGGACCGGCTACACCACGCCGAACCTGATGGAGTCGGACACCAACCGGGCGCTGATCTCGGCGGCCGGTCGCCTGGTGGTCCTCGCCGACCACACCAAATGGGGCACCGTCGGCATCTCGTCGATGGCCGAGCTGGCCGAGGCCCAGGTGCTGGTCTGCGACGCGGCGCTGCCCGCGACCGCCCGCGACACCCTCGCCGGCCACGGCATCGAACTGCTGATCGCCGACCAACCTTGATGAAGAACGGAAGAACATGAAACGCAGTACGGTGCGGCTCGCCGACGGGCGGGAGCTGATCTACTTCGACGAGCACGACGACGCGGTACGCCAGGGGCCGGACCTGCGGGAGCTGCCACCGCCGCCGCCCGCCTCCGAGCTGCGGTACGACCCGTTGACCGACGAGTGGGTGGCGATCGCGGCACACCGGCAGACCCGGACGTTCCTGCCGCCGACCGACCAGTGCCCGCTCTGCCCGTCACGGCCGGGCCGGTCCAGTGAGATTCCGGCGTACGACTACGACGTGGCGGTCTTCGAGAACCGGTTCCCATCGCTGAGCGACCGGGTCGCCGACCCGGTCGGCGGGTACCCCGCCATCACCGCGTTCACCCCGGCCCGGCCCGGCCTCGGCCGCTGCGAGGTGGTCTGTTTCACCGCCGAGCACGACACCTCGTTCGCCGGCCTGCCACCGGCCCGGGTCCGCACCGTCGTCGACGCACTGGCCGACCGGACCGCCGAGCTGTCCACCTTGGATGGGGTGGAGCAGGTGTTCTGCTTCGAGAACCGGGGGGTGGAAATCGGTGTGACGCTGCACCACCCGCATGGCCAGATCTACGCGTACCCATTCGTGACGCCGCGTACCCGGGCGTTGCTGGCCGCCGCCCGACGGCACGCCGAGGCGACCGGCGGACGCAATCTGTACGCGGACGTGCTGGCCGCCGAGCGAGCCGGTGGCGAACGGGTGGTAGCCGCGAACGACCTGTGGACCGCGTTCGTGCCGGCGGCCGCCCGCTGGCCGTACGAGGTGCACCTGGCCCCGCACCGGCAGGTGCCGGACCTCACCGCGCTCGACGACGCCGAGCGGGACGCGTTCGGTCCGCTGTACCTCGACGTGCTGGCCCGCTTCGACCGGCTGTTCGACACGCCGCAGGGCACGCCGTACATATCCGCCTGGCATCAGGCGCCGGTGCACGCCGACCGCGAGTTGGGTTACCTGCATCTGCAGGTGTTCACCGTCCGGCGGGCGGTGGACAAGTTGAAGTACCTGGCCGGTTCGGAATCGGCGATGGGGGTCTTCATCAACGACGTCCGTCCGGAGCAGGCCGCCGCCCAACTGCGCGGCTGACCCACCACCCCTCTCGACGATCTGACCGGTAAATCACCTGTACCACGGCGGGTTTTGGGTGTGCGGGGGTGGCCCGGTGTCGGTG